>JAAZIW010000095.1 GCA_012800665.1 Rikenellaceae bacterium | reverse complement strand
CTTTGCGATGACGGCTCGCAGCTTTTCCGTCCGGCAGGACATGGAGCCCTTATTTATAATTTGAATTCGGTGGAGGAAGAACTTGTAAGCATAAAGAATATCGACAATGTAGCTGTAGAAAGACTTCTGCCTGTAACCGCTCTCTATAAGAAGGTTCTTATCGGAAGAGCTCTTGAACTTCGCGACACCATATTCGGCTATCTTCGCTCTATGGATAAAGGTCTTTCGTGGGATTTGGTGAATGAAGTGGAAAAATGGCTTGATGATGTGCTGTGTATTAGTTTCGATTCCTTGCCTACAAAGCTTGAGGAAAGGGCGGCGGTGCTTCGCTCCAAGCTGGACAGGCCAATACGCGTTTGCGGCATGGTGCGCAATTTAGGCGAACCAGGTGGAGGACCCTTCATTATAAAGGGGGAAGATGGAAGCACTTCTCTGCAGATATTGGAAGGTGCGCAAATTAATAAAGAAGATGCCGGTTCCGCCTCCGCTTTTGCCCATTCCACTCACTTTAATCCGGTGGACATTATATGTTGTCTTCGCGACTATAAAGGCCGCCGTTTCGATTTACTGAAGCATGTGGATCATAATACAGGTTTTATTTCCTTTAAAAGCCATCAGGGAAGAGAACTCAAGGCGCTTGAGCTGCCCGGGCTGTGGAATGGGGCTATGAGCGATTGGAACACGCTTTTTGTGGAGGTGCCCATAGATACCTTCAATCCCGTAAAGGTTGTGCTTGATCTGCTTCGCGAAGCTCATCAAAATTAAATTGCTAATTTGTCTGAAATTAACTAATTTTGCAGGCTTATTTAAGAAATAAAAATAAATCAGATATGGCAAAAAAGCAAAAAACCAAACAGGAGTTGCGTCAGGAAAATGTGGCAGAACAACTTTCCCGCACCGAACAATTTTACGAAAACAATAAAAAGTTAATTTGGGGCGTAGTAATAGGCGTGCTCGTAATATGGCTTGCAGCGCTTGCATACAACCGCTATATATATCAACCCAAGTGCGCTGAGGCTGCCGAACAGACTTTTCCCGCCGAAAACAGCTTCCAGGCAGGGGAGTATGAACTTGCCCTCAATGGTGACGGCAATGTGCTCGGCTTTTCGCAAATCATTGATGAATATGGTAACAAGGCCGGTAAGGCAGTATATCTGTACGCAGGTATCTGTCAGCTCAGACTCGGCAATTATCAGGACGCCATAGATTATCTTGTGAAATACAAGGGCAAAGAACCCATACTAAAGGCTCGCGCATTGGCTTGTCAGGGTGATGCTTATGTTGGTCTGGAAAATTACGATAAGGCAATTTCCTGCTTCAAAAAGGCTGTGGCTGTAAGTGACAATGCTTTTGCAGCAACTTATCTTTTCAAGGAAGGCCTTGCACACAAGGCTCTCGGCAATTATGCTGCTGCTTTGAAGTGCTTTAAGTCCATCAAAAATGACTATCCCCAGAGTATAGAAGCTTACGACATTGACAGGTATATTGCGGAAGTAGAAGCAAGCGAATAGATATGGGACGCGCATTTGAATTCCGTAAGGAACGCAAGATGAAAAGATGGGGCCACATGGCTCGTATTTTCACCAAACTCGGAAAAGAAATCACTGTTGCAGTCAAGCAGGGCGGTCCCGATGTTGCAGGCAATTCCCGCCTGCGCGCCCTTATAGCCGAAGCCCGCAGCGAGAACATGCCCAAAGAAAATGTGGAGCGTGCCATCAAGAAGGCCACTGAAAGCAAGAGCGGTGACTTTAAAGAAGTTGTTTACGAGGGATATGGTCCTTATGGTGTAGCTGTTTTGGTGGAAACCGCCACCGACAACACCACCCGTACCGTTGCCAATGTACGCAGCTACTTTACCAAATGCGGCGGAACTCTCGGAACCAGCGGCAGCGTTGCCTTCATGTTCGATCATAAATGTGTTTTCCGTATTAAAAAGGCGGAAGGGATGGATTTGGAAGAGTTTGAACTTGAACTTATCGATTATGGCGCCGAGGAAGTGTTTGAGGAAAGCGTGGAAGACAAAGACGGCAATGAGAGCCAGGAGGTGATAATATATGGCGATTTTACATCTTACGGAGCCATTCAAAAGTTTATTGAGGATAATGGCTATGAATTGGAGGCCGGCGGCTTTGACCGTATCCCCAATGCCGAACTCAAAGAACTGGATGAGGAGCAGCGCGCCACAATAAACAAACTCGTCGGGCTTCTTGAGGATGACGAGGATGTCACCAATGTCTATACCACGATGAAACCCGGCGAAGACGCTGAATAGCACACGCAACAACAAATAAAGAAAGCGGCTGAATTCAGCCGCTTTCTGTTTATATAAGCTGCAAGCTATAACGGCTACAAAGCCTCTGTTATTTCTTTTTGCGAAATTCCGAGCAGTTTCGCCCTTTCGGCAAATTTAGGGAGTTCTTCGTTAAAAAATCTCTCGCGAGCATCTTTCAATATCGATTTTTTGGCATCTTCTGCAATGAAGAAGCCAATGCCTCTTTGTTGATAGATTACTCCAAGATTAGTGAGTCTTTCGTAAGAGCGGGCGACGGTATTTGGATTCACCCCTATGGAAGCCCCGTATTCGCGCACAGAGGGTATTCTGTCTCCGGCCTTGAGTTCTCCGGCGAGAACCCTGTCGCAGAAACTTCGCGCTATCTGCAAATAAATCGGGATATTCTCATCAAACTCCATATCTCTAATGTTTTAAAGACTTTATCCTGAGATAAAGCAGTATGTCTAAAGTTGCGAATACCACTATATATACGCTGTAAACTATGATGTTGATAGTGCGCATAGCGGCTTCATCCGAAATGTCTTCGGGGCCTAAGTTGAAGTCGAAATTAGAAAAGATTTTGCCGACAGCGATTAAAAGCATAGAAAGGGCTATAGTAAGCACAAAGCTTGAGAGGAAAGTCATGCCTATCTTGCTCTTTTTGAAATAAATGGCACCGAGAGTGAAGAAGAGTATGTTTTGGCAGAAACTCAGATACAGGGCATAGGGGGCGTTGATGGCAAGTTTTCCAACCCCCTCGATAGTGAATTCGTTCCATAGCAGGCCCACAGAGCGATTTATTTGGCTGAAGGCGGAGGCTCCATAAGTCCCATCGAAAATAAGGCTTAAGAGTTTGTCTGTTGCAAATAATTCTGCAAACAGGAATGCAGGCACCACTAAGCAGGTGATAAGCAGCAGCGAAAACCATTTTTCGAGGCGTGAGGCCGGTAGCATGAGCCAATCGGCGCCTGCCCTTTTGTCGGTCAGCGAGCCGTATTGCTTTGTAGGAAAATACAGTATGCTTATAAATACCGCTATTACAATCGCGGCTATTTTAACTCCGGATGGCATATATGCAGTTTTACCATCGAAAAGCAAGGCGAAAATCTGGTAGATTGCATATGTGAATACAGGCGCTGCACCCGCGATTGCAAGAGAGAGACCGGTATTATTCTTGGCGCTTATGAGGTCGTATGTAAAATAATTCCAAAACCTCTTGAAATTAAATGTATTACTCATGGCTGAACATTTCTTTTATAAGTTTTTTATGAGCGTGTACTGTGTTGAAGAGAGCCTCTACGCTCACTTTGCTCTCAGCGCCCTTTGTATTCGGATAAACCTGTATGAAACCGCTCGGAAGCTGCTCGCTGAATAGGGATTCAGGATTGAGGGTGGTCCCGTAATCGAAGAAGAGTTTATCTGTAATAGTGGAAATAGATGCATTCAGAAGCACATCGCGCTTGTCGAGTATGACAATGGGGTCGATAATGTTCTCAAGGTCTTTAACCTGATGGGTGGAGATTACTATAATGCTGTCTTCGGCTGTAAGGCTCATGATGACTTTGCGGAATTGTGTTTTGCCGGGGATGTCGAGTCCGTTGGTAGGCTCATCGAGCAGCAGGTGCTTTACATTGCATGCCAGAGCAAAAGAAATATAGGTTTTCTTCAGTTGCCCGGCGGACATGGCGTTCATTTTTTGCTCGGGATCGTTTTCAAACAAACTCATTGCCTGCAAGAATTTCTCGTGAGAGTATTTCGGCCAGAATTTACCGGTATACCGGGCCCAGCGTCCAGAGCGCTCGTTTACGGGAGCCACTTCCTCAGGAAGATAATATTGGTCTTGCAAGAAGGAGGGATTGCGGCGATAAGGGATGTCTCCGTCTGTTTCAATCGAACCTGAGTCGGGCCTTTTAAGGCCGCAGAGCAGAGTGAGAAGGGTTGTTTTTCCTACCCCGTTTTCGCCTAACAGCCCGTAAATCTTCCCCTCTTCCAAGCAGAGCGAGATGTTTTCGAGGCACGGGACCGAGCCGTAGCTGAAACTTAGTTTGTCTATCTTTATCATAGTGTAATAGTTAAGTAGTACACTGCAAAGGTAAACATTATTTTTGAACTACCAAATCTTTTTTGTATTTATTTGATTTTTCGACATACGAGTATGATGCTCATCGGCAGAAAAACAATGCGATATGCAGGGTCGGAAGCTCTCTATGGCTGTTCGTGAATAGGACGATGTGCAGCTCTGCGGGCAGCTTTTTCGTTCAGGGCGATTTGTGAGATGTCGCCGGGCACTACGCAGCTGTCCAAGAAACGCTGCCAGATAATATCCTCAGCCACTTTGCTCGGATGCAGCAAATCTTCTGCATAAAAACGATAGTCGCGAAGCTCATCCAGCATTATTTCGTAGGCGGGGAAATAAGCCGCATCCACTTTACTTAAAGCCAAAAGAAGCGTAGCCTTTGAAAGAGAATTCGTGTGCGCTCCATTTCCCAAATGCCTGATAGGGCTTACCGTAAAGATAAATTCTTTGTCCGGATGGGATTTTACCAGCATCTGAAGCAGCTTGGAAATTTGCGCTACGCCAAGCATTTCGTGCGAAAACTCATCTGCGGGACGCTTCAGGCAATTGGAGACCACCTCCCCATTCGATACTGATTTCCAAACCATGGCGGTGCCGAGTGTCACTATAACTTTATTGCACTTCTTCCAAAAGGCAGATGCTTGGGCCAGCGAGGCGTTAGCATTTTTGAGAAAACTCTCTTTGTCAGGCCTTGCAAAAGAGCTGTGGTGCGAAAAAGAGCAAATCAGTTCCGTTCCTGCTCCCATCTTGATGCAATCCTTCTCTTTAAACTCGACTTCGCTTTCCAATCTTGCCACCGAATTATATATGGATACCGGATTATAAAGGGTGCCGAAAGGATTTACGCATGCATCAAAGCCGACAGATTGCATTCTTTTGCCTACGGCATCGGCGAAACAGCTTCCGAGAACCATTATCTTGTCTTGCAGGGAAATTCTAGCCGGCATTGGAGCCGCAAAAACGGGAGTGCTGAGCTTTATCATAACGCAAAAATAGTTAACTTTACCCGATTTACGAAAACAAGTCAATGAAAAAACTTCTCAGCATATCTGCGGCTGCCATTTTAGGCTTTTGTGCATATGCCCAAAGTCCGAAGCCGGAATACAATTTATTTTACGAATATTATTTCGAAAACCGCGAGTTTGATTATAAGGTGGATGCCCCCGTGTATTCGGGTACCATCAATGCCGTTGCTTTCAGCCCGTCAGCAGGGCTAAGCTTTATGCAGGATGATGATATTCATCACAGGCTGTCCTTAGGCATAGACATCCGGCGCGATATGGGCGGCCGCAACAAGCGTTATATGGATGAGCTTACCGTCTATTATGACGGCCATGTCCGCCTTAAAAAAGACGCCGTGTTCGAGGGCATAATAGGAATTTTCCCGCGTCGTTTCAGTGAAGGGGAATACAGCAGGGCCTTCTTCAGCGATTCTCTCCGCTTTACGGACCGTAATTTGGAAGGAGCCCTACTGAAATATAAAACGAAGGATTTTTATGCAGAATTGGGGGCGGATTGGATGGGGCGGAGAGATACCTTTATAAAAGAGCGCTTTATGATTTTTTCCGCAGGCGATTACCGCTTGCGGGATTGGATTGGAATCGGCTGGTCCGGCACTTTTTATCATTATGCAGGCAGCGAGATGGCTCCCGGTGTGGTGGACAACCATCTCTTTAATCCTTATGTAAAAATAAATCTTTTCGAAAAAGGGAAAAGGCGCTTTCTCAAACTCAAATTCGGCCTTATGGTCTCTTATCAGCGGGATAGAGAAAGGGAGGCCCAAGCAAACATCAAACTCGGTTATGAGAGCGTGCTGTCCGGCAGATTCAAATCTTTTTCACTTGAAAATACCTTGTTTGCAGGCAGAGGCTTCCAATATCTGTACAATGCCGAAGATCTCGGAGGAAATAAATACGGCAACAATCTCTATTTCGGCTCTCCTTTCTATTCTTATAAAGTATATGATATGTTGGAGGCGGCATGGACACCGCGTCTCGGCAGAAGCATTAGCCTGAGCATAAAAGCCCGTTTCCATTTTTGTCAGGATGGATATATAGGGAATACCCAGATGCTTGGATTTATATTTGATCTCGAAAGCAGGCGTTCTTCCCGATGGCCTGATGGCAGGATAGGGGATGTAGACTGATAAGGATATGAAACACAGAATATTACTTCCATTGCTGCTGCTTATTGCTGCCTGCACCCCTAAACCCAGGGTGCTTACAATCCTTACTACCAACGACCAGCACGGCGCCTGGTTCGACTCTGTTTATGTCGAGGAAGGCACGCGTCCAAGCATTTTGGCAGTGAATTATTATGTGGACAGCATCCGCAAGGCAGATGGCGAAAAGAATGTGCTTCTGTTGGATGCCGGCGACTGTCTGCAAGGCGACAATGCCGCATATTATTATAATTATGTGGATACAACGGGTGAGCATCTTTTTTCGCGCATCGCGGCCTATATGCGTTATGATGCGATTTGTTTGGGCAACCACGATATTGAAACCGGACATAAGGTGTATGACAGGGTGACTCGCGAATTAGCCGCGCACGGTATCCCATTTATGTCGGGGAATGCTCTGCGTAACGGGACCAGAGAGCCCTATTTCCCTTTATATAAAGTGTTTAAGCGCGGCGGACTAAAAATACTTGTGCTCGGCTACACAAATCCCAATATTCCTGCTTGGCTGGATGAAAGCCTATGGAGCGGTATGCATTTCGAGAGCCTGATTCCTCTCGTACAAAAGGATGCTGATTATCTGAATGAGGTTTTCAAGCCGGAAGTAACCATAGTCTGTGTGCATTCGGGCACCGGCAAAGGCGATGGAAAGCAGCTGGAAAATCAGGCCTTGGACCTTTTCAAGAGTCTTAGAGGAGTAGACTTGGTGGTGGGAGCGCACGACCACCGTCAACTTGCGATGAGCAGCGACAGCATTGCACTGCTCAACGCCGGCAGCCGCGCCAAATATCTTGGGGTGGGGAAGATAAGTGTTTCGCCGAAAGGAGAGAAAACGATAGAGACAAGTCTTATAAAGGTGGATAAAGCCAAGGCGGATGCCGTGATGCGAGAGGCCTTCCAAAAGGATTATGAGGCAGTCAAGGCCTTTACCCTTACAGAGATAGGCATACTTACGCAAGACCTTTATACGCGCGAGGCATATAAGGGAATGTGCCCGTACATAAATCTGATTCATAAAGTGCACTTGGAATCATCGGGAGCGCAGATTTCTTTTGCCGCGCCTCTCAGCTATAATGGCAGAATATCTGCGGGAGTACTCAGGTATAACGATCTTTTTACCATCTATCCTTTTGAAAACCAACTGTTTACCCTTAGTCTAACAGGCAAGGAGATAAAAGATTACTTGGAGTATTCCTACGGCTTGTGGTTAGCGCCACCCGGAGAAACTCATGTATTGGCAATTCAAAAACGGGGCGACCCGCGCTATGAGCAGGAAAGCTGGTCGTTTATAAATCCAAGCTATAACTTCGATTCTGCAGCCGGCCTTGTTTATACTGTCGATTTGAATCTGCCTAAGGGTAGGCGCGTAAACATAAAAAGCTTGGCTGACGGCACCGGCTTCGATTTGAAAGAGGAATACAGCGTTGCCATGACCTCATATCGTGCGAGCGGCGGGGGAGGACTGCTGATAAAAGGCGCCGGAATTTCTAAACAGAATTTAACGGAGAGAGTAATTGGCAGGCATCAGGATATACGCGGGTGTGTGCGTGAGCTGATAGAGAGGAACGGAGCCATTGATGCCTCGCTGCTTTCCGGCTCCGAACTCGGAAGTTGGGAGTTCATTAACAGGCAGGAGACTCTTGCTGCAGACTACGAATTGCTTTTCAGCCCCTGAAGTTTTTGAGGCGCTGACGTAGGGAACCGTCCAGGGCCATCTTCATCATTTTACGACTGCTCTCGAATTGTTTCAATAGCTTGTTTACATCTGCCACTGTTGTGCCGGAACCATCTGCAATGCGCTTGCGGCGGCTGCCGTTAATGGCTTCAGGATTCTCGCGCTCATATGGCGTCATAGAATGGTAAATGGCCTCGGTGGTTTTGAAGGCTTTGTCGTTGTCAATGTCCACATCTGCAAGCTGCTTGCCCATTCCGGGAAGCATGCCGGCGAGGTCTTTTATATCCCCCATTCCTCTAACTTTTTGAATTTGGTTATAGAAGTCGTTGAGGGTGAATTGGTTGCGGGCTAACTTCTTGCGGGTTTCGCGGGCTTCTTTTTCATCTATGGCCTGCTGTGCCTTTTCTACAAGAGAAACCACATCACCCATGCCTAAAATACGGTCGGCCGCCCGCTCGGGGTAGAATATATCCAAGGCATCCATCTTCTCGCCCGTACCTATAAACTTAATGGGCTTGCCGGTTACGGCCTTTATGGATAGGGCGGCGCCGCCTCTCGTATCGCCATCCAACTTGGTTAGAACCACCCCGTCATAATTTATGGCTTCATTAAAGGCCAGCGCACTGGCCACTGCATCCTGACCTGTCATGGCATCCACCACAAACAGGCTCTCTGTGGGCTTTACGGCAGCATGCATCGCCCGAATTTCGTCCATCAATTCCTTATCTACCGTAAGACGGCCGGCAGTATCGACAATTATCACGCTGTAACCTTGCTGTCCTCCTTGCGAAATGGCCGCCTTTGCTACTTTTATAGGATCTTTTTCCCCATCAATGCTGAATACAGGCACTTCTACCTGTTCTCCCAAAGTTTTAAGCTGCTCAATGGCGGCGGGACGAAAGGTGTCGCAGGCAGCAAGCATTACCTTGACTCCCTTTTTCTTTAATCGAAGTGCGAGTTTGGCGCAGAAGGTGGTTTTACCGGAACCATTGAGGCCGGCAACCAATACGACTGCGGGATTGCCTTTGATATTGATTTCGGAGTGTTCGCTCCCCATGAAGCCGGCAAGTTCGTCGTGGACAATTTTTACCATCATCTGCTGCGGCTTCACAGCAGTGAGTACTCCGGTGCCGATGGCTTTGTCTTTTACGCGGTCGCAGAATTCCTTTGCAACCTTATAGCTCACGTCGGCATCCAAAAGAGCGCGGCGTATGTCCTTGACGGTTTCAGCTACATTGATTTCGCTTATTTTACCTTCTCCCTTGAGGATTTTGAAGGATTTTTCGAGTCTTTCCTGTAAATTTTCGAACATATTGCTTGCAAAATTAGAAAAAAAACACGATTAATGAGAATAATTCATTAAAACCTTATAATTGATAACATTATGAAGAAACTGATT
>JAAZIW010000094.1 GCA_012800665.1 Rikenellaceae bacterium | reverse complement strand
AGTCCGGCATCTATAAGATATTCGTCTTTATAGCCTGCCGCATGCGCAGCCTTCAAAAACTCATCTTTCCCCGAAGGAGCCCAGCCGAGGCCGAATTTCGCTATGGTTTCATCTTCCAATCCCCGACTTTTGAAATAAGCCATCCCTACGGCTTTCCCCTCGCCGCTTTTCAAACGCTCCACAAAAAACTTATGCGCGAACTCGCTTGCCAAAAGCAGGCTTTCATGGCGTTGACGGCGCATTATTTCTTCCGGCGTAAGCTCTTCCTCCACTATTTCGATATGATATTTCTTAGCTAAATACCTGAGGGCTTCCACATAACTGCAATGCTCGTGCTCCATTACGAATCCCACGGCGGTTCCGGCCTTTCCGCAGCCGAAGCATTTAAAGATGCCTTTTGAGGGAGTAACATAAAAAGAGGGGGTTTTTTCGTTGTGGAAAGGGCAGCAGGCGACATAGCTTGAGCCGCGCTTTTTAAGAGACACAAAATCGCTCACCACATCAACTATTTGTGCGGTGTCGAGAATTTGTTGTACGGTTTCCTGCGGAATCATAGCCTTTAATTTACAAAGTTCTTGATAATTTCGCGTAAAATCAAGCAAGTTGGCGGGAATTTTGCGATATTTGTGAAGTTATGAAAATATTAGTAGTAGACGACGAAAAAGCAATACGCAATTCCCTGAAAGAGATACTTGGCGATGAAGGCTATGAGGTGGATGCGGCGGAGGATGGCCTTATTGCAGAAGAGATGATAGAGAAAGAGTATTACGATGTTATTTTCTGCGACATCAAGATGCCTGGCAAGGATGGGGTGGAGGTGCTGGATTTTGTAGTAAGCAAGGGCATAGACTCCGCAATGGTGATGATTTCGGGGCACGGGGACATCGATACCGCCGTGGAATGCATCAAAAAGGGTGCATTCGATTTCATACAAAAACCTTTGGATTTAAACCGCCTCCTCATTACCGTGAAGAATGCAGGGGAGCGCACCAATTTGGTGAAAGACAACAGGGTGCTTAAAAAGAAGGTTTATGGCGGGGAGATGATAGGCTCCGGCGCTGCGCTTCAGCACATTCGTGAAATTATAGACAAAGTAGCCCCCACCGATGCCCGCGTACTTATTACCGGAGCGAACGGTACAGGAAAAGAATTGGTTGCCCGCAGCCTGCATGCCCTTAGCAATCGCAGCGCCATGCCTTACATAGAGGTAAATTGTGCCGCAATTCCATCAGAACTTATCGAGAGCGAACTCTTCGGCCACGAAAAAGGCTCGTTCACCTCTGCCATAAGGCAGCACAAGGGTAAATTCGAGCAGGCGGACGGAGGCACGCTCTTTCTCGATGAAATAGGCGACATGTCCCTTGCCGCTCAAGCCAAAGTGCTGCGTGTGCTTCAGGAAAAGAAGCTGTCGCGCGTAGGCTCAGATAAAGATATTCAAGTGGATGTGAGGGTTATAGCCGCCACCAACAAGAATATTTTGGAAGAAATAGAGAAAGGGAATTTCCGTGAAGACCTGTATCACCGTATCAGCGTCATTCTTATAAAGGTGCCTACATTGGAAGAGCGCAAGGAAGATATTCCTGAATTAGTAGATTATTTTGTCGCTCAGATAAGTTCCGAAAACGGCAGAAGCCCTGTTCCCTTCACCCCTGAGGCCATAAAGGCTTTGCAAGAGCGCAAATGGCCGGGAAATATACGGGAACTGCGCAACGTGGTGGAGCGCCTGCTCATTTTGGGAGGTAATCCCGTAAGCGCAAGGGATGTTGAGATATTCTTTTAATCCTCTCCCTTAAAACTCCATAGCAAGCGACAGCCCCAAGGTATTATTGCTTCCGGCGAAAGGCAGAATCACAAGCGAGGCTTCGCGGCCCGACTCTTCGCGGGTCTTGATGCGGAACCATTTTCTCTCCAAAGGCAGCATCATATATCCTATGTGGGCGGAAAATATACCTATCGTAGCTCCTCCCAACAAGTCGTTGGCCCAATGACGGCCGTTATAGAGGCGCATCAGAGCCACTCCTGTGGCCAATGCATAGGCTCCTGCTCCACACCAGGGGCCATATTCGATTCTTATCAATTCAGCTCCCATAAAGGCAGTTGCCGTGTGGCCGGAAGGAAAGGAATTGCGCGCTGTTTCATCGGGGCGCATATCCGCAATTATATACTTGAGCGAGTTTACCAAAACGCCCATCGTAAGCCAGGCAGTGGTTGCTACCGCAATATGCTCTGTAAAGCGGAGATTTCCCATATTCATGGCGCCGAGCCCCATATAGACTGCAGATGGAGCATATTGAAGCACATCGTCAATAGGCCAATGGCCGTATTTATCACGAAGATTATCCGCAAAGTCCTTTATCGGGGTATTGATATTATCATGGTAGAAGCCCCAGTCCACACCAATGGCTCCGGCAGTAAAAACGACACCGATACCTATGGCCCTGCCGAGCTCCAAGTGTCTGCCCAATTCCATTGTCACCGGCGTTTTGCATATTTTGCTGCTGTCCCTGACTTGAGCGTTTGTCGGAAAAAGGACTGCAAAGAGCAGTAAGATATATGGGATAGGCTTCATTACGGTACAAAAATACGAATTTATTGACTACTTTTGTTGTTATGGAAAACAAAGGTAATTTTTTGGCAGGCCTGGCCATAATGGCAGGCCTCATCGTTATGGGACTTTGCATCCCTTCCGCTGTCAAGGTAATCGGCTCTCTTCAACGTTCGGTAAGCGTTCGCGGGCTTTGCGAGCGTGAACTTCCCGCCGACAAGGTAATCTGGCCTCTCAAATACACGGTGGCAGGGGATGACCTCAGCGTTGTTTATTCTCAAATCGAATCCAACAACGCCTCTATTGTCTCCTTTCTTAAGGCGGGCGGTATAGAGGATTCCGAAATATCCTCAGGCACCCCAAGTATTTCCGACAAATTCACTTCCGACTATGTGTCCAGCAACCGTGTGTACCGCTATCTGGCAAATTCCACCATTACGGTATGTACAAGCAAAATCGACATTGTGCTCTCGCTCATGAAGAAGCAAAAAAACTTGGTGAAAAAGGGAATAGTGCTGGCGGAAGATTGGGAAAGCCGACCGGTTTTCAGCTTTGAGGGACTTAACGAAATCAAGCCCCAAATGATAGAAGAAGCCACCAAGAACGCACGCGAAAGCGCTCAAAAATTTGCGGATGACTCCGGCAGCCGTCTCGGCAAAATCCGCAATGCCACCCAAGGCTACTTCACCATCGAAGACCGCGATTCCAACACGCCCCACATCAAAAAAATTCGCGTGGTAACCAATGTTACCTATTCTTTGAAGAGATAAACTGTACATTGGCAGATTTACATAGTATTAAACTGTGTAAGCAATATGAAAAAACTCCTTCTCTTTTTAATAACATCCATTCTCTTTTTCGCATCGTGTTCGAACCGCAATGCCGGGCTCACTCTTGACGATGTTGCTTCATATATTCAGGAAAGGCCCGACAGCGCCCTTGCCGTTCTTAATAAGCTCCCTAAGGATAAATTGAATACGGCTGCGCTGAAAGCCCGATATTCCCTTTTGAACGCAATGGCCTTGGATAAAAACTATATCGACACTACAGATGCAGCCGTTATTATGCCGGCATTGGAGTATTACAAAAAAAGGGGCACCGCAGATGATAAAATGCTATCCTTGTATTATTATGGTCGCATTTTATATAATGGAGAAGATTATAATAAAGCTATCATAGCATTCTCGCAGGCATTGGAATACGGGAATGAGTCAGAAGACGATAAATATAAAGGTCGTATAAATCTGGCGATTGCAGATACTTACGCAACATCCTATAATACTGTAGAGGAACTGCATTACATAAGCGAAGCGGAAAAGTATTTCCGCAAGTCGGGAGATGTCAAGTTGATAGATGCCGGTGTTTGCAGAAAAGCAATGGCCTTAGCCAAGAGCAAAAAGTTTACGGAAGCGGAAGAGTTGTTTTTATCTGTGCTCAATTCTCCGGATTCTGTGATCAGGAAGATTGCGTTAGTCAATTTAGCTTGTGTTCAGGTAGATAAAACACCAATGAACGCAAAATCCGCCGTAGAATATTTTAATAAGGTTTTGAAAGAAGGAGGCATTCTGAATGTTTCACGCTACGCCACCTATGCCTATGCGCTGCATGTTGCCGGTTATCCGCAGGCTGCCGAACAGATATTGGCCTCTTTGGACAAACTTGGCCCCGAATCGAAAGCCAAAACTTTTGCATGGCGTTCTGCGATAGCGATCGCCTCCGGAGATTACAAGCAGGCTCTTGAATATGCCAGGCTGACATGGGAGTATCAAGACTCCCTTGTGGTGGTAACGCTTACTCAATCTTTGGAAAAGGCTCGGCGCGATTATGCTGTGCAGCAGGCTGTTGCTGTCGAGGCGAAGGCACATAATAATTATCTGAAGCTTTCCAGCATTATATTCGGTCTTTTGTTAGTGGTTTTAATAACGGTATTTGTTTATCGTTCGAGGCTTGTAAAGGAAAGGAATGAGAGGTATAGATTTGCCGAGATTGCCTATTTGGCCAAACGCCGGTTGGAAGAGGCGGAAGGGGATAAACAAACCACTATGGAACAGTTATCCGAGCTCCGCTCCAAACACGCACAATTGTATAAAACCTTGTTCAAACATTTGGGAGAACTTTGTGACGCATACAATTATTCGAAAGAATCGACAGATTCCTTTAAGATTGTATATAATAAGGTGAAAAACATAGTGTCCGGCATAATCGAAGATGATTCCGGACAAAGGAAATTCGAAGACTTGTTGGATGGAATCAGCGACGATATAATGAAGAATTTCCGCAAGGATTTTCCGGCTTTTTCAGAAAAAGATTATCGTTTCGTAAGCTATCTTTTCGCCGGCTTCGATGCTACCAATATTTGTCTTATGTTCGACCTGCCCTCTATAGAGGCGGTTCATTCAAAAAAGTATCGCATAAAGAAAACCATTCAAAAGTCAACGAGCGAATTAAAGGAAAAATATCTCGAAATGATAGGTTAAGCGATTGTCTATCAAGGGCTTAATAAAAATCCTGACAACGCGAACAATCACTCTTTTTATAACTCTCTGACAATCAATAAATTACGAGCTTGAAAAATGACGTGTCAGATTTTAAATTCTGACACTCTGCAAAAACGGCCTCCTATGCGCATGGGAAGCCGTTTTTAAATTTGCCCGTGTCAGGATTTATATAGTCAAAAATTTGTTTTTTAGTTTTTGGAGTCAGTAACTTTATACGGATTTTTTAATTATTAACAGAATTAACTAAAAACGTATGAAAACTTTTCATTTTATTATTGCGGCCATAGTAGTCGCTCTATTCTTTCCGTTTAATTTTGCGAATGCAGGAGATGTAAGACAGACTGCCCCGCAATCGGATGGAGAAATTGTGCCGCTGGTTGTTGTACTTGGAGATCACTATTCCGAAAGGCCTGTTGGTCGAGGCCAAACGTATGTTCCTATTGTAGCGTATTACGATGGTTTCAGTCATAGCATTTATGTGTCCTTTACCGAAGATTTGGGCGATGTAGCAGTAACCGTAGAAAATTTTATTACAGGGGAATATGTTACTTCTACAATAGATGGCTATGAAGAAGTCGCCGTAATACCCCTTTCGGGCGATTCCGGTCACTATGAGGTAAACTTCATACTGCTTTCCGGAACTGTTTATTATAGCGAGTTTGAAATTTAATAACCTTAAATAAAACCACACAATTATGAAACGTGTTTTCCACAGAAATGTCTGCTCAATTTAAGTATCAGAATGGACGCTTAATATTGAGTAACATTGACCCTTATGCCCATTATATGATTACTGTTGCAAGTAATGGAGCGTACTTTAATCATATCAAAGTTTTGAAAATATTCAAACTAGCAATTAAATAATACAGTTTTTAAAAAGGTTTTATTCTATAGCGTTCGCATCGTGGTATAACTTTTATGAAAATTAATGATACATTGATTAACTCAATTAGTAAGAGATGGATTGCAAAAATTGGGTAAGTGATAAACATATTCTTCAAAATTTAGTGAATCTCGGAAATCTATGTTTTGAAGTGACGGATGCGTGTAACCTTGCATGTCATTATTGTGTATATCGGGATCTGTATTTAGATCACGATGAAAGGACGGGAAAGTATATGTCTTTTGAAATGGGAAAAACAATTATGAACTATCTTGCCAGCATATGGAGTTCAAAACTTTCTGGTAAGCCGAAGGATATTACAACTGTTAGTTTTTATGGGGGAGAACCACTGTTGAATATGACATTTATAACTAATATGATTAACTATATAACTAGTCTAAATTCTAAAAGGGAATTCAGATACGGAATGACTACAAATGCTATCCTCCTTGACCGATATGCAGACTACCTTGCTGATAAGAATGTACAGTTGACTATTAGTCTTGATGGAGATGAAATGGCTAGTGGGCATCGCGTAAATCATAATGAAAATAGTTCTTTTGAAATAGTTTTTAGAAATATCAAGAATCTTAAGGAACGACATCCCGCATATTTTGATAAAAGCGTACAATTTAATTCAGTTCTACACAATTTAAATGATGTACACAGCATCAGAGTATTCATATTTAAGGAATTTGGCAAATACCCAAGTATTTCTGCTATTAATCCAAGAGGGTTGGATCCAAAAAAGGAAAATGAGTTTATGAATATGTACAAAGAATATTCTAAAAGCATTTACGAAGCTCCTGATATTGACAAATTAAGGCGAGATTTATTTTATTATGATCCCCTTACTCGTAGATTGGCTCAAGAAATAATAAAACTATCGGGTAATCACTATGAAGGTTATTTAGATTTTATCTCTAACAACAAGAATACAAATCGTAATTATTTTCCTTGTCCAGGAACTTGTATCCCTTTTAGCAGAAAACTATTCATAACAGTTAATGGTAAAATACTTCAATGTGAAAGAATAGGTCAAGAAAATCAATTAGGAACAGTTACAAAAACCGATGTTAAGCTCGATTACTCATATGTGGCTCAGTTCTTTAATAATAAGTTGAATGAATTATATGGTCAGTGTTCAAAATGTGCAGCAATAGATTTTTGTAATACTTGTGTATATAATACGTCCATCAGTGAGTTTGGAAATAGATACTGTAAGAATTTTAAAGAAAAGTTCGACTACTCGGAACTAAAGAAAGAAAATAGAATCTACCTTTCAAAGCATCCTGAATTATATAACAAGATTGCTGAAACCTTAATCCTTATTTGAATATGGAACAGAAATGTGTTTTGAGTGACAGCACTTTTTTTTGGAATAAGAAGGCTCATGCACTCTTTTATACCCCTGATATAAATAGATATATCATATTGGATAAAGATAATATGGATAATGAACTATATGACTTTCTTAAACAACTTTCAATGCCTTTTAATCTGGGCACGGCTAAGTTTAATAATACTAATAAATCAATAAATACTCTCGTGGAACAATTGGTCAAGAATGGTATGGCCCGAATTGTAGATTCGAATTCGAATGATTGTGCAATGCCACCTAGACCATTTATAAATGGAGACTTGGAATACATAGAGAAACCCGAAGCAAGAACAGATGCCATTAATAGGATAAATGTTATGTCTTTACTTAATTCTATTGATTTCTACATTGGGGGGAAGACTCCATCATTGAATTATACGACTCCTCTTCAGATGCCATATCCTATATATACAAAGATGAAATTGAAATACAATGATGTGACTAAAATAATAGAAGAGTGCGAGTCTTCATTGTCTTCGTGTACATATAGAATAATTTTATCTGAGATTGAGGATGATTTGATAGTGTTTGCTAAGAAGATGGTTAATATAAAAAACAGCATTTCTTTCTATATGCTTTTTTCTCGAGAAATCATATCTATAAAAGATTTCCTTATGTCTCTTGGGTATGAAGTTATTGTCTTAAGGGATCCACAAATTCCGTTTACCTTATTCCTATCTGATTCAAGATTTCAAACAAATAGTATGTTTATAATTAGGTGCATAAATGATCTGCAAGTTTTTCATGATATGAATATAAGAGACACAAGAATGGACCCTGTTGTGGTTGCAGACAAAAATTTGGACTTCTACAAAGACTATGTCTTTATAACTGAAGAAGAACTGTTACAATCAACCCCATCTAAACAGCTGATTTTTCTCCATCAAAAGATCAACTTGAATAATTGGGGACGCCTTTATATTCACCCTAATGGTCAGATTTATTCATCTTCTGAGGGAAAAATCTCAATAGGGGAAGTGGGCCTTCCTATAGCAAAGGTAATATCCAAAGAACTTTATAACAATTATGCATGGAGAAAAATTCGCGACAATAAGATTTGTGAAGATTGTGTGTTTCAATGGCTTTGTCCTAGCCCTTCTGTCCAGGAACGAATTCTCGGTGTTGAGACAATATGTAATAAACATAATCGCTATGATTATGGAATTAATGTTTAACAATTAAAATTTTTAAAAAAATGAAAGATTTAAAAATCAACCAAGTCGAGAGCAAAGTTCTCGGAATGTTAGAGTTGTCAGCTATTCGTGGCGGCAAATTAATTGATGACCCTTCTCGCCCGCCCGGTGTATTATGTGGTTGCGCTTGCTGTGGCACTCCTGATGGAGGTGACGGTGATGCAGACAAAATTAGAGACGACAATCACGCTTTAGGTATATAGCAGAAAAACATAGGGAGAGACTAGTCTCTCCCTATGTTTCAAAATAAAAATTATATATTGCAATAGTAAAGTGCAAGTTCTGAGACGTTTCATAATTTCTGTCTTTCTTGGGATATCTCTCTCAATAATGACATACGGGCAGATTGTCTTATATGATGGCAATCAGTCAGGTGTTGTCGAGAATGTCCGTATCATTTATACCATATTGGATAAAAACACATCAGAACCTATTGAATATGCAACTGCATACCTGCAATTAGGACAAGACAGTTTAATTACAAGTTTAGCAATATCCTCAAAACAGGGTATGGTGGAATTCAAAGACATTCCAAAGGGAAGTTATAAGTTGACAGTTGAAATGCTTGGTTATGTATCATATAGTGAGACTGTTTTTGCCACAAGTACTTCACATACACCTAAGATAATTATGCTTGAAGAAAACAGTGAATATATTGATGCGGCCACAATCACAAGCTTTGTCAAACCTATGGAGTTCTCGAAAGATACACTGATTTATAATGCTATGGCATTTAAAGTCGGGACTAATGCTGTTCTTGAAGATTTGCTAAAAAAAATGCCTGGTATGGAGGTGCGGGATGGAAAAGTGTATGTCAATGGCAATGCCGTATCTGAAATTACACTTAATGGAAAAACCTTCTTCTTTGAAGATCAGTCAATTGCTTTGCGGAATTTGCCCGCTCGCATTGTGAACAGAATTAAGATTATTGATAAGTCATCTGAGAATCTGCTGTCAAGTATAAGGAAAAATAGCGAAAAAACGATGGATGTCGAGGTTAAAGAGGAGTATTCAAAGGGTTTGTTCGGTAATGTGGACATTAATGGGGGGACAGGCCAAAGCAATACTCCTGAAAGCAATTCTTCATCAAAACTTCTCGCAGACATCCAATCTCTTTTGTGCAATTATAGCAAAAAGATTCAGTGTACTATCCTTGCTCGGGGGGATAACGATACATATGATAATGGTTGGAGCGCACAGGCGGGATTTAATATCAATACAGACAAGTTGCGGAATCTCAATACAACCCTTTCTTTTATTGCGGAATCGGGTAAAGAGAAATCAATGAATGTTGTAACCCAAAGATTTTCTTCAAACGAATCAATTATCCGAAATACTATATCTTCTTCAGATAGGAATGTTCAGAATTATAATGTCTCATTAGGTGGAGAGTTGATAAATTCCAAAAAAGTACAGTTTGAAATAATTCCGAACTTTACCTTTGAAAATTTTTCTTTTGAAAGAACAGATTATTCCACATCTTCCATCTTGGAATCACAGGTGAGCATTTTATCTCAAATAGGCAATGGGCATCAATATAAAGGAGGGCTCAATGTGAAAGCCGGAGTGTTGGATATAGGAAAGAAAGGACGCAATCTTAAATTTACATTAAAACACAACAACCAATTTGCGTTGGAATTAAGGAGAGATGATATGCTGGAGGGACCAAAATCCGACATTAACAATGCATCTTCAATAAACCTTAATATCAATGAAAGTAATGTCAAAGGAGTATCGACACTCAACCTATCTTATACAGAGCCAATAATTGAACGCTTGAATCTTGATATAATCGGATCTGTCAGATACAATTCATCGGGATCAGATAAAAAGGCGTATAATTCAGGTGATGGCTCTATAAATAAATCATTTACTTCGTCTTCACAAAACTATTACACAAGTTTTATAGAGCACCTTTATTTGACATATCAGTTTGATAAACTCAAAATGTTGTTTGGCGGCAACGCAGAACAGACAAAAAATGTGAATATTATAGACAAGGGTGATTATTCTTTGAGGGAAGAATGGCGGAAAACCATATCTCCATATCTTTATTTCTATACAAATGATTATCGTAAGCGGCTATGGCTGTCATCTTATTCAATACCTGTCAACGGCATAGACATTCAGCCTTCTTTATCCCGGATTTCCTCTTCCGATTTAAGCATAGGCAACATGTATTTACGCACCTCAAGATCATATGAAATCGGAGTCGATTATCTTTGGGCCTCCGATTTTAAATTCCAAGCGACATTATTAACTAAAATCAATAATTACCCTATAACATACGCAAATTGGTGTAATGAATCGGGCAAGCGATTTTATTTTCCTGTCAATTCAAAAAAGAATGGTATTACCCTTGATTCGTTCTTGTCATTTTCCAACACGTTTGGAAAACACAATGAGTGGTACTTAAGTTGGTTTGTAAAAGGAAAAGTAAGCAATAATATTGGTTATCAGGCAAATGATGGTACAGAAATAGTAAAACTTGATTCATTTGATTACACCGCTTTCATCAAGGAAATTTGGGGCAATGACAAGGGCTCGCTTTTTTATTCCGGACAAAGCGGATTTAAGGAAAGCCAAATAACAGTATATGATATAAATGGTAAGTTGGGAATAGGCTATCGTACTAATGCTATTTCCATATCTTTAGCTTTGGTCCCAAATTATTATAAATCCCTATATTCTTTATATAGTAAGGCTAATCAAGATGTCTTTAACTTTAGCATTTCTCCTTCACTAGATATTATTTTACCAAAAGACTTCTTTGTGGCAACTTCTTTGGACTGTATCTCATACAAAGGATATGGCGAATCATATGACCGAACTATCTGGGATTGGTCAATCGAAATATCAAAAGACATTAAGATGTTAAACTTTTCTTTGCGTGCATCTGATATTTTCAATAGTTCTGTCACAATGATCCATAGGGCCACATTGGAATCCGTTTCCAATACTATAGCCGGAAGATTGGGTCGAAAAATCATTTTGGGCGTATCATGGAACTTTGGCAAAGTAAATTCTTCTGCAGAAAAGATAGCAAACAAATTTATTCGGAGCATCAGCAAATGAAAGTAAAACATGTTATATATCCGGTTTTATTGTTTTTTCTCACCAGTCCTGTGGTGTTGGCTCAACCATTACTAGAACGAATTCAATTATTGAAAGATATGTGGAGGTACGATGAGGCGGTTAAATTATTGAAGATAGAGTTGTCTTCAGATTCCACAAATGTTGCTCTAAAAGTTGAACTTGCCGATTGTTTGGTGCAGTTGGACCAAAATGATTCTGCATTGAAAATATATAGGGAATTGGAAAATGTGGAACCGTATAATATTTCTTATAAATTAAAGCAAATGGCGACACTATACCGAACAAATAATTACAAAGAATGCATTGCTCAAGGCCAGCAGATAATACAGATAGATACCATTCCTCGAGTACTCTCCCTTATGGGAGACGCCTTTGTGAAGATAAAAAAATGGAATTCAGCAATTTATTGCTATGAGAAAGTATTAAGATATCAACCCTGCAATTGGAGAGTCTTGGACAAAGTATCTGATATTTATCTAAGAGTAAAAAATCATGACGCCGTCCTTTTATTGACTCAAAAATATCTTCAAATGGAACCCAACAATAGTAATGTGCGACAAATTCAAGGTTTGGTATACTATCTTCAAGGGAAATACTATGAGTCTCTTTCTGATTTTTTGCTCTTATTGAATTCCGGCGTTGACACAGATGTTGTTCACTATTATATAGGTTTAAATTCCTATTGCCAAAAAGATTATGGAGGAGCTTTGAAAGAATTTGAATTGCTTTATCCACACAAAGACACTGATGTCAATCTAATAATCTATCTTGCGGATTCTCGTTCTAAAACGGGCTGCGATTATGAAACAGAAGTGAAACCTATGTTTGAGAAGGCTATATCTCTTATGCAACCCAATTCTGAAAAAATGTTTAGTATTTTTTCAAAATATGGATATAGTAGTCTAAACAATCATTACTACATGGATGCTATATCTGCATATCAAAAAGCATATCAGTGCGATTCGACATATACTGATGCTCTTCTTTTTATAGCATATAGTTATGAGAAGTTGAATAATTATACAAGTTCCCTCTCATTTTATAATCAATTCCTCGCCAAAGAAGATAAGTTGTCTGAAGAAAAAAGGGATTATGTTCAAAGTAGGATATACCATGTAAAAGAAGAAATTTTTATGGCTGAAAATTAAAGATATGTTCTCTTCATTTATCCAACCTGATAAAATGGATTGCGGTCCCGCCTGTCTTTGCATGATTTCCGAACACTATGGTCGTAGGATTTCTTTGCCGGAGATGCGTAAAATGAGTTTCAGCACCCGCGAGGGGACATCCATACTAGGGTTGAGTGGGGCAGCTGAAGCCCTCGGATTCCACTCACAGGGAGTAAAACTCACTTGGGAACAGTTCCGTGACGAAGCATCCCTCCCATGCATCGTCCATTGGAATCAGAATCATTTCATCGTTGCTTACAAGATAACTAAGCGTCACGGCAAATGGTATATATATGTTTCAGATCCCGCAACAGGTCATCTCCGATACACCAAAGAAATGTTTCTAAAGTACTGGCTAGGAATCAAAGGTACAGACGGAAAACCTGACAAGGGAGTGGCCTTGCTTTTAGAACCAACTCCTACCTTTTATGAGCAGAAAGAGGGAGAATCTGGCAAGAAGTGTAATAAGTTCACTCTGCATCATCTTTTAAAATATCTCAATCCGCACCGTCAGAACATAATCCAGATTTTCCTTGCGATGATTGTTGCAAGCCTTCTGAGTCTTCTGCTACCATTTATTACTCAGAGTGTTGTAGATCAAGGCGTAGCTCTCGGCAAATTAGGTTTAGTTAAAACTATGCTCATTGCACAACTACTAATTATCGTAGGTCAACTCGCCAATAATCTTATCCGAAACTGGCTCATGCTACACATGACTGCAAGGGTTAGCATCTCTCTTATATCAGATTTCCTTGCGAAGTTAATGCGTCTGCCGATATCGTTTTTTGACACTAAGATAATCGGAGACATCATGCAACGCATTCAAGATCACGGACGCATTCAAGATTTCCTAACAAATTCATTGTTGAGTATAATTATGGCAGTAGTTCTAATAATTATTTATGGGGCAATACTCGGGGGTTACAATATATGGATACTCGGTATTTTTATAATAGGGACAGCACTATATATCTGTTGGGTTTTACTATTCCTGCGTTTGCGCCGAAAACTCGATTATATACGTTTTCAAGAAGCCTCCAACAATCAAAGCAGCATAGTCCAAATTATCAGCGGAATGCAGGATATCAAACTAAACAGTTGCGAAAAGCAGAAACGTTGGGAGTGGGAGCAGATTCAAGCAAAACTTTTTAAGATAAGTATCAAAGGTCTGACTTTATCTCAGATGCAGCAGATAGGAGGTACATTCATTGATCAGGCGAAAAACATCATCATCTCTTTTCTTGCAGCGAGGTCTGTTATAGATGGGAACATGACTCTTGGTATGATGATGGCTCTTACCTATATTATAGGTCAGCTCAATGCACCCGTCAGTCAGTTTATTTCTTTCGTGCGTGAGTCACAAGATGCTAATATTTCTATGGAACGGCTTGGAGAAATTCATAATCGTGAAGATGAAGAGCCGGCTGAGATGGAAAAATTTCATGACATTCCCGAGGATGCAGATATAGAATTTATTGACGTTGTGTTTCAGTATGAAGGTCCGCATTCTCCTAAAGTTCTTGATGGTATTTCTTTGAAGGTGCCCCATGGTAAGGTTACCGCTATCGTCGGAGCCTCGGGCAGCGGAAAGACAACAATTCTCAAGATGATGCTTGGTTTCTATTCGCCCGTAGCGGGAAACGTGACTTTGAAAGGAGTGGAACTTAAAAACTACAGTGAGAGCGCATGGCGCCAGAAATGTGGTTGTGTAATGCAGGAGGGTTATGTTTTTTCAAACACAATTGCTGAGAATATTGCCCTATGTGACGATGTCCCTGATATGTATCGTGTGCGTAAGGCTGCTGAGATTGCCAATATACGAAAATGGATAGAAACTCTTCCTCTGGGCTACAATACTAAGATAGGTCCTGAAGGGCACGGACTCAGCGCCGGACAAAAACAACGCATACTAATTGCTCGTGCCTCATATAAGAACTCTCCTTATCTATTCTTTGACGAGGCTACTAATTCTTTGGATGCCAACAATGAGACGGTTATACTGGATAATCTTGACCGCTTGTTTAAGAACAAAACCGTTGTTATTGTAGCCCACCGATTAAGTACAGTTAAGAATGCGGATAATATTATTGTTCTTGATAAAGGCCGTATAGTCGAAGAAGGCTCTCATACAGAACTTTCCGCAAAGAAAGGCTATTATTATGAATTGGTGCGTAATCAACTAGAACTCGGTAACTGACACGACTATGGAAGAAGGACAAAATTATTCCACTTTCCACAGTGAGGAGATTCAGGAAATTATGGGACGTAAGCCTGCGTGGATACTTCATTGGGGCATAATGATTCTTATTCTCATTATTACCGGCATAGTTGTCGGGTGCTATTTCATCAAATATCCACAGATTGTTACTGCAAAAATAACCTTGACTTCGGAAAATCCTCCTTCTGATCTTGTTTCCAGATATATAGGATTTTTAGACTCAGTATATGTTGAGGACGGAGAACTAATAAATACAGGGCAGCTGATTGCACTAGTCGCTAATCCTTCCAATTATAACGATGTACATTTTGCGGAAAAAATTCTTTCTTTGACAACAGAAGAATTATTGTATGAATCTGCTGCAAATATTGCTTCATGGCAAAATCTCGAACTTGGTGATATTCAACAGGTCTGGATAGCGTTTATTGCAGAATGTGTACATTATAGAGATTACTTATACATAGATCAGATAGGTAAGAGAAAGAATCTTCTGTCCAGCCAGATTTTGCGTTCAAAGGAGTATTACAGAGTTCTGGAGGCACAACGGAAAATCATTATGGAAGAACTTAAACAAGAAAAAAAAGCACTTAATAGGGACTCTGTTCTGCTGAGCCGTAAAGCTATTGCCCAAGTAGAATACGATAGAACATACCTGTCATATATATCCCAAAAAAATAATCTTGCCAGTTTTGATGCCACTATGGTCAGCGCACAATTAAGCCGTCTTCAACTTGAGCAGCAAATTTTAGAATTGGACATACAGCACATGGAGGAAATCGCAGAATATGAGAGGATTTTGGAATCGGCAAAAAGTCGGGTTGCAAATCAGATTGTCTTATGGAAGGAAAGATACGCCATTATTGCACCTATTAGTGGCACGGTGTCTCTCCAGAATGTCTGGGGTAAAGGTCAACATGTTGACATTGGGGATATTATTGCAAGCATAACCCCTTTAGGGGGGACTGAACTTATCGGTCGTATGAAAGTATCCTCGTCAGGATTCGGAAAAGTTCAACGTGGTCAGGAGGTTAATGTTAAATTGAATGGTTTTCCGTATATGGAATTCGGAATACTCAAAGGTCTGGTTAAGTCAATTTCTCAAGTTCCCGAAAAAACACAGAATGGAATATGTTATACGGTTAACGTGGAATTTCCTGCCGGACTAAAAAGTACATATCACAAGATAATACCTTTTGTACAGAATATGGATGGTTCTGCAGAAATCATTACCAAAGATATGAGACTTATAGAACAGTTCATAAGACCTATCCGGTCGCTGTTCGCTAATAGATAATTTTAGTTCATATCATTTAATACGATTTATGAAAACACTATTAATTTTATCGGTATGAGAAAGTATTTATTCCTCCTTATGGCATTTGCGGTCTTTGATGATAAAAGAGATACTGCCTGAACGACAAATTACAATTGGTATTTAAACTTATGATAACCCGCGCAAATAAATTACTATTGCTTTTAGCAGGCCTATTGCTTCTCGGTAGTTGCAACAAGGTAACTTATGTGTACTCTGATTCGTATATTATGTATTATGCTATTCATGATGGTATTGAAATTTGGACAAATAAGAATAAATTGGGGCAGCATTTGCTTGAAGTTCGTCTTAAAAAACCATTTAAGTCTGTATCTTATGATTCAAAAGGAGAGGATAAGATAATATATGACGACTTGTGTAAAAAGCATAATGACCTTTCTTATTGTAGGGAGGTGCCGTTTTTCAATGGGGTAGGGGGCGCTATTGCCTCCTATCCGGACTACACGTCTGTTTCTATTACCAGCAATTCGAATTATGATGAGGAACATCCTGCAGGAACGCCTCTTAACGACATAATAATATGTGAGTATTGTTCCTCTTATTTGTATGTTCTTGGCGGTTATGCCGATGAGTCTTTGCTTGGTACAAAGATAAAGCCCTTAATTGAAGTTACTCCTGAAGACTTGATGCTACAAGCGCGTTTAGTTTTCTTTTTTACTCAAAACCCCGACACTCCAGGTCGTCATGATATTACAGTTTCCGTTACCACCGATGACGGCCGCACTTTTACCGCCACCTGCACAATGGACTTCAATGAGGAAAATTTAAAAAATCTTGATAATTTTTCCTATGACAACTACCGCAAATAAATTACTATTGCTTTTAGCAGGCCTATTGCTTCTTGGTAGTTGCAACAAGGTAACTCATGTGTACACTGACTCATATATTATGTTTTATAATATTCACAGAGGTATTGAACTCATGTATGGAGAACGAGTTAAGGGTGAATATTGGTTATATTTAAGTCCTTTAGATCCCAAATGTGTAAGTTATAATTCAAAAGGAAATGATAAGATAATATATGACGACTTGTGTAAAAAGCATAATGACCTTTCTTATTGTAGGGAAGTGACGTTTTATAATGGAGTAGGAGGTGATGGCGCCTCCTATCCGGACTATACGTCTGTTTCGATTACCTGCAATTCGAATTATGATGAGGAACATCCTGCAGGAACGCCTCTTAACGACATAATAATATGTGAATATTGTTCCTCTTATTTGTATGTTATCGGTGGTTATGCCGACGAGTCGTTGCTTGATGTAAAAACAAAACCTCTTTTAGAGGTTACGGCTGACGATTTAGCCATGCTTGGGCGCCTGAATTTCTTTTTTACTCAAAACCCCGACACTCCAGGTCGTCATGACATTACAGTTTCCGTTACCACCGATGACGGCCGCACATTTACTGCCACCTGCACAATGGATTTCAGCGAGTAAAACATTTTTTTGCATCGGTTTTTTATCGGCAAAAATTTGCAAATTCTTCTTTTTTATCTTTTTTTGTACAAAATCCTATAAAGGCGCATCTATATAAAGTTAACACTATTAACTTTATCGGCATGAAAAAGTATTTATTCCTCCTTATGGCAATTGCGGTCTTTGCAGGCTGCGAAAAAAGCCCATCTTCTCCAAAATTTGGGGAGCGTAAGGATATTGTACTTACCAAAAGTCAAAAGGAAGTCTTTTCAAACAGCAACACTTTCGCTTTCAACCTCCTTAAAGAGATATATCCGCGCGATACACAGCAGGAAATCTTCATTTCTCCGCTCAGCATGTCAAGCGCCCTGAGCATGCTTTCAAATGGAGCCTCAGGAGAAACATTCAATGAGATAGCCATAGCTCTCGGTTATGAGAACAGCAGTGTGGAAGATATCAACTCTGCCTATAAGGCTATTATTGCCGGACTTAGAGAAGTGGATAATTCCAGCGTTTTCGCCATCTCCAACGGCCTTTGGCTGAACAGCGGAATCGGATTTTCAGTTCTCCCGACTTTTGCTTCCGCACTTGAAGACAAATACGATGCTCCCGCCGAGAGTATGGATTTCGGTTTAAAAGAAACTTTGGATCGCATTAACGGCTGGGCAGCGGAGAACACGAATCAAATGATTCCTAAAATCTTCGATAGATTAGATTCCGATTGGGCTTTTATTTTAGCCAATGCATTGTATTTCAAGGGAGTATGGACAGAGAAATTTCCTAAAAGCGGAACAAAGCCAATGCCTTTCCACAGCCTCGGAGGAAAGGATGTCACTAAAGATTTTATGAGAGCCGATTTGTCGTGCAAGTTGGGTTACAGCACGGAGCTTACGGCGCAGATGTGTGAACTGCCTTTCGGCAATAAAGCGTTCGTTTTTGACATATTGCTTCCCGATGAAAATACAGATTTCGATGCTTTCGTAGCCGGTCTTGATGCCGAAAAATGGAATTCCGCAATTTCCGGATTATCCCCCAGGGAAGGACTGCCGGTGACTGTTCCAAAAATGGATTTGGATTTCACTGCTGAAAAAGATGTACTTATTCCCGCTTTAAACTCTCTCGGAATAGTTTCGGCTTTCGATGAAAAAAGCGCGGATTTCAGCTCCCTTAGCAATGTAGCCGTATTCATAGACAACGTAATTCAGAAAACAAAATTCCGTATGGATGAGGATGGCGCAGAGGCGGCTGCAGTCACTGCCATAATAGGAATGGTTACGTCGGTTGGAGACTACTTTATTGCGGACCGTCCTTTTGTATATGCCATCCGCGAAATCTCCACGAACACAATTCTATTCTT
>JAAZIW010000093.1 GCA_012800665.1 Rikenellaceae bacterium | reverse complement strand
GCAAGGATTTTTTTCTAAAATGCTTTTTCCCGGCAAGAAAGCCTCATTTTAATATCTTCTTTACCAAGTCGATGGCCTTGTAGGGCATGTAGCGGAAGGGAAGGTCGAGGCGGGTGGAGGTGCTGAGAACGGAGCGTTTGTGGCTGAAAGCTTTGAAGGATTCTTCGCCGTGGTAGCGCCCCATTCCGGAAGTTCCAACTCCGCCAAAGGGGATGTTCTTGTTGGCAAAGTGCATGATTACATCGTTGATGCAGGCCCCTCCGCTGGATGTATGACGGATGAAAGCTCTGCCGTCCCGCTCGCTGCCGAAATAATATAAAGCCAAAGGTTTTTCGCGTGCGTTTACGAAATCTTGCGCTTCTTTAAGCGTAGAAAAGCTGATAATAGGTAAGATGGGTCCGAAAATTTCCTCTGTCATAACAGGAGCATCAAGGGCTGCATCAGCAAGCAAAGTCGGCTCTATATAACGCTCTGCATCATCAAAACGGCCGCCCGAAACGATTTTACCATCTTTCAGATAAGATTTTACGCGATTATAGGCCTTATCCGACACCATGCGTACATAATGCCCCGATTCTTTAACATCAGAGCCGTGCAATTCGCGCACAGCTGAGCTGAATTCGCCGATGAACTGCTGAACAATGTCTTTGTGCAACAAAAGATAATCCGGAGCTATGCAGGTCTGGCCGCTGTTGAGGGTTTTCCCCCATGCAATGCGTTTGGCGGCAAGTTTTATATTGGCATCGTTGTTTACTATACAGGGGCTTTTTCCTCCGAGCTCTAACACCACAGGACAAAGATTTTCGGCCGCCGCTTTCATAACCACTTTGCCCATGGAAGGACTGCCGGTAAAGAAAATCAAATCCCAACGGAGGGCCAAAAGGGCCTCGTTTACATCTCTATGCCCTTGAACCACAGCAATATATTCGCTTGGAAAAGTATCTTCTATGAGCTCTTGCACCACCCGACTGACATTGGGCACATAGGGAGATGGCTTGAGCAGAGCCGTACATCCGGCCGAAATTGCCCCGACAAGAGGGCAAAGCAGCAGGGTTACAGGATAATTCCAAGGGGCGATTATAAGGGTGCTGCCGAGGGGCTCGCTTATGATATGGCTTTTTGCGGGGAAAAGATGGATGGGAGTGGCTTTCCGGCGCGGGGCCGCCCATTTATGAAGATGAGAGAGCGCCTCTCTGATTTCTCCGGTAACTATGCTTATCTCGCACAGATAGGCCTCAGCCATGCTTTTGCGGAGGTCCTGCCAAAGGGCATCATAAAGGGGCTGCTCGAATTTTTTTACAGCCGCGAGTAGTTTGCGCAGCTGTTCTTTGCGCCAATCAAGGTCAAGGGTGGCTCCGTTCCTGAAAAATTGCCGTTGATTTTTAGCTAATGCTTGTACATCTATCATAACTCACAAAGTTAACAAATCCGCGGAAATCACTATCTTTGCACCCTATGACACAAGACGAGCTATTTAAGGTACTTGTTGCTCATTGCAAAGAGTACGGTTTTATTTTCCCGAGCAGCGAAATCTATGACGGCCTTGCTGCAGTGTATGATTACGGTCAAATGGGCGTGGAGCTCAAAAACAATATAAAACGCTATTGGTGGGACGCCATGACGCGTCTTCACGAAAACATAGTGGGGCTTGACGCCGCCATCTTCATGCATCCCAAAACTTGGGAGGCCAGCGGGCACGTAGCGGCCTTCAACGACCCGCTAATCGATAATAAAGACAGTAAAAAACGCTATCGCGCCGATAATCTGATAGAGGATTATCTTGCCAAGATAGAGGAGAAGATAGAAAAAGAGGTGGAAAAGGGGCGCAAACGCTTCGGTGATGCTTTTAATGAGACCCAATTCCGCGAGACCAACCCCAATGTCCTCCGCGAAAAGGCAAAATATGATGAGGTGCGCAAGCGCTATAAAGCCGCTGAAGCCGCAAGCGATTTTGCCGAATACAAGCAGATAATTCTTGACTGCAATATAGTAGACCCTGTTTCCGGCACAAAAAACTGGACGGATGTAAGGCAGTTCAATCTGATGTTCAGCACTCAGTTCGGCAGCACAGGAGAGGGAGCGGACACTATTTATCTGCGCCCCGAAACCGCACAAGGCATTTTCGTGGACTATATAAATGTGCAGAAAACCGGCCGCATGAAAAT
>JAAZIW010000092.1 GCA_012800665.1 Rikenellaceae bacterium | reverse complement strand
CGCATCGGCAGGCTATTCCGTTTTATTTGCCGTCTCGACAAGTTTGCCGAGTTCATCGGTATCGATGGTGCCGAAGAAGCAAATGAGGGCGCTGCTTTCGGGAGCATACATCACTATGTCGCTTATTTTGGAGCCGTCACCCGATAGAGTGCCGTAGATACTCATTGTTTCCTCTTCATCTTTGGCTTCCATCATCAGCTCGCAGCCTTCGAGAGTGCGCCCTATTTTTTTGTTGAACCGCTCTTTCAGGGCCTTATCACAATTTTCATAGTCGAGGACCATCAGCCTTTTCACCCCATCGAATGCGGCCATTGCCAACTTGGCATCATCGTCATCGGAGACTTTTGCGCCCCATTTTATCAGCTTTATTCCAATCCCTCCTATAGATACGAATTCCAAATTGTTGTCAGACACTACCTTTATGCCTGGCAGTGTAACAGACTCCCGTTCCGACTTTGCTCCGTATAATGCGGCATCGGCTCTAAGTTCATCTACAAGGACTATAATTTTGCTTTCGTTGATGTTTTTCTTGTTTTTAGCGTCGCCGGAGCAAGCGGTTGCCATTACCGCCAAAAGGGCTGCGAAAGTAAATATAAGCTTCTTCATTTTTTGAATTAATTGTTGTACACTTCAAAGACGCACAAAGCTAAGAAATGTTAAGAAATTTTGATTAAATTTACATGATTTAGCAGGAGATAAATTTATGAAGGAAGATTTTGTTGACCTATATACCTTGCAAAAGGATGTGAAGGAGAACCTTGAGGACCTCTTTCCGGATAAAATATGGGTTAAGGCCGAAATCGCCTCAGTCAGCGTAAAGAGCGGCGGCCATTGTTATTTGGACCTTGTGCAAAGCGAAAAAGGCAAGGTGGTTGCAAAAGCGAATGCTGTTATCTGGAGCAGCTATTATCATCTGTTGAATGCCAAATTCAGAAGTGTTGCCGACAAAGATATTTCCGCAGGGATAGAGGTGCTGTTAAGGGTAATGGTGAATTTCCACGAGGTATATGGTTTGTCGCTGATAATAGATGATATAGATGCCTCTTTTATACTTGGAGAACAGCAACTTAAACGGGCTCAGACCATAGCAAAGCTCACGCAGGAGGGCCTGATGGAAAAGCAAAATGCCCTTGAACTCAACGATTTGCCGTATTATTTAGCGCTTGTTTCGGCTGAAACTGCGGCCGGTCTGGGAGATTTCCGTAATCATCTCCTGCAAAACGAATACTCCTTCGTTTATCAGTTGGATTTATATCCCGCCATTATGCAAGGGGAAAGGGCGCCGCAATCCATGATAGGGGCTTTGGAGGAAATCGCAAATTCCGGAATTCCCTACGATGCTGTGCTGATATTGCGTGGAGGCGGTTCGGAAATTGACCTTTTATGCTTCGATGACTACGATTTAGCCGCCGCAATCGCCCGTTTCCCAATTCCGATAATTACTGCAATAGGTCATGACAAGGACTATCATGTGGCGGATATGGTCGCCTACGATTATGTGAAGACGCCCACTGCCTTAGCAGACCTTTTTATAGACCTTACGGCAGCTTCCGATGAAAAAATTTCCGTCCTCGAAAATCGTCTCGCACTTGCTTTTCAAAACAAAGTGAATGCGCTGGAGAGCAAGTTGGACCTGTTGGAGCGCGGCATAAAAGCGGATGTAAAGGCCATGATAGCGGCGGCGGAGTCGAATCTTGCAATGATAGAGACTAAAATTGCCGCAAGCGACCCCCGTAATGTTCTCAAGCGCGGTTTTTCTTTGGTTTTGGATTCCAAAGGGAAGAAACTCACAAGCGCCAAGGACAGCAAAACCGGCGACAAAATTTCGGTGCTCCTTGCTGACGGACGCATCGATGCGACGGTAGATGAAGTGCTTTGAGTTTTGCAGATAAAATAGGATTGAAATTAAAATTTAAAAACGATATGGAAAAGAAGTTTGATTATGCAAAAGCGATGGCGGAGTTGGAGCAGATAGCTTCAAAGGTGGAAGACCCCAAAACGAGTTTGGACGATATTGCCGGCCTGGTTAAGCGGAGCGGGGAGCTTATAAAGAGCTGCCGCGAATATCTCAGGACGGTCCGCGACAGTATAGAAGGCTGAAGCGCTTGACGCAATAGAGGTATTAGCAAAGCCATTGAAAGAGAAAAAGATTAGTATCTGCAAAAGAGCCTTCTGCAAGAATTAAGAATATTGAGCGCAAGAGCGCTTTCAGAAAAAGAAGTTTCTGCAAGAGCATTTAGCGTAAAAAACATTAAAAAATCGAATAAAAATTAAAATATAGATAAATGTCAGTAAAACAGATATACGAAAACGATTTATGGCTTGAGCCATTCAAGGATGCGATTATTGCGAGGCATGAGCGTATTAAGGCCGCTGCCCGCAAACTCAAAAAGAATGCGGG
>JAAZIW010000091.1 GCA_012800665.1 Rikenellaceae bacterium | reverse complement strand
GGGTCTGCCGCCAACACCATAACCTGCACATCCATTTTCGGCATGCCATCGGGATATATCGGCAAAATCGGCAACGATGAGCTTGGCAAGCTTTTCAAGAGTTCCATGAAACAGTATGGGGTGAAAACTACGATGTTTGTGGGAAGCAAAAGTTCCGGCCGCTGCATGGTGTTCATTACCGGACCAAACGCCGAGCGTACTTTCGCCAGTTATCTTGGGGCTGCGTTGGAGATGGTTCCCGAAGAACTCAAGCCGGAATATTTCGAAGGTTATGACTATTTTCATATAGAGGGATATTTGGTTCAAAACCAAGACCTCATATCCAAGGCCGTGCAGATGGCAAAAGATGCCGGCTGCATAATCAGTTTGGATATGGCCTCATATAATGTGGTGGAGAGCAACAGCGCCCTCCTGCATAATTTGGTGGATAAATATGTAGATATAGTATTTGCCAATGAAAGCGAGAGCAGGGCGTTTACCAAATGCGAGGATATAGTGACGGGGCTTAGGGAGATAGCAAAGATGTGCAAGATAGCGATAGTGAAGGTGGGCAAGGACGGCAGTTGGGTGAAGAGCGGAGATGAAGAGCATTATATCCCTGCATGGCCGGCAAAGCCGATAGATGGTACCGGAGCGGGGGATACCTATGCCGCCGGTTTCCTATATGCCCATTCGCTGGGCCTGCCGCTCAAGCTTTGCGGAGAGATAGGCAGCATTATAGCCGCCCGCGTGGTAGAAGTGGTGGGTACCAAGATAGATGTGCCGCGCTGGAGGGCTGCAAAAAAAGAGATTCGAGAACTTATAGAAAAGTCAAATGGCTGATTTCTTTAAAAATATAAAATCTGCTGTAGTTCTGCTTGATGCTGATGCCGTCGATTTTTGCGATGCCACTCTTTTGGTGGAAAAATATTTCCGAGAGAGAGGAATAGCTCTGCAACTGAAGGCTGTGCATAAACGCGGCTTGTTCTTTGTCCGCCGAGGTGTGGATCTTTTCGTTTCTCTGCTCCCCGAGCCGCGATGCCTCCTTTCTTGCTTTGCACGCAGGAGCCGCGCCAAGTTCAAGGTTGGGCGTTTCCAGCTGAAGCGCGGCCAGGTATTTGACCTTGTGGTCAGCGACAAAGCCGGCTCCCCGTCTCTTCAAACAGCAGTTTTTAAACAAATCATTTATATTTTAGAAAGAATCAGATGAATTCCCGTAAATTTATCGTAAACAGCTTGAAGGGATTCAGCTTGGGAGCCGGAGTGTTCCCGGGCGTATCCGCAGGCACAATCGCCCTCATGACCGGCATATTCGCCCCTCTTATCGACTCCTTGAACTCCATTCTCAGCATTTCCAATTGGAAGATGCTTTTCAAGGGAGATTTCAAAGGCTTTTGGAAGGGTATAAACGGAGGCCTTCTGTTGCCGGTCACCATAGGCATGATACTGGGCTTCCTTATACTTGCCAAATTTGTGGCATGGTCACTGAGCTATTATCCCATACCTGCCTGGTCATTCTTTTTTGGACTTATCTTGGTTTCCACCATTTGGCTTTTGTCGGATATAAAGGGATGGAAAATAGCGGATGTTATATGGCTTGCCATAGGAATAGGGATAGGAGTTACTCTCTGCTTGATTAAGCAACCCGACCAGAACAATCCCAATACCGCCTATTGGTACACCTGCCTCAGCGGTATAGTGGCAATTTGCTCGATGATTTTTCCGGGCATCTCAGGCAGCTTCATTCTTGTAATGTTCGGCAACTTCAATTATATGTTGAATGTGCTCAACGGCACAGTTTCCTATGTGCTCGGAGGTTCAGGCACTGCCCAATGGGGGCCGCTGCTCGTCTTTATTTTGGGCTGTTTGATAGGTATTATCGCCTTCTCGAAGTTCCTGCATTGGCTTTTGGAAAAGCATGGAAGACCCACTATGTTAGTGCTCTTCGGTCTTGTGCTCGGCTTCTTGGTTGCTATATGGCCATGGGCAGATAAAGTTTCCATTGCCGCCGCTCAGCTTATGCGTGCCGGAGATGTGCTTGGTGCGGAAGCCGTAAGGCTCAGCTCCATTGTTCCTGCCGGCATGGACCTCAATCTCCAAATCCCCTGGGCCATAGCATTCTTTATCTTAGGCGCCGCCTTTGTCGTTGTTATAGAATTCTTTTCAAGAAAAAAGTAAATCACTCCCTTTTGTATAAAGTGCGAAGAGGATTGAAGACGGATTCTTTGTACGCCTTGAAATTTATTTTCTTTTGATTAAGTACGAAGGAGCTTGAAGACGGCTTTTTTCGTACAACTTAAAATTTATTTTCCGTTTATTACAAGTTCGACCGGGCAGTGATCTGAACCGAACACTTCGTTATGGATGTCGGTGGAGCCGATGCGGGGGATTAAGTCATTGGAAACCAAAAAGTAATCAATACGCCAGCCGATATTCCTGTCGCGTGCCATCATGCGATAGCTCCACCACGAATACTTTACTTCTTCAGGATGCTGAAAACGCCAGGTGTCGGTGAAACCGGCGGCCAACAAAGCCGTCATATTTTCGCGCTCCTCATCGGTAAAGCCGGCGTTGAGGCGGTTGGTATCGGGATTTTTCAGGTCTATCTCGTGGTGAGCCACATTCAAATCCCCACAAATTATAACAGATTTTTTCCCGGCAAGCCCTCTGACATATTCCCGGAAGGCATCATCCCAGGTCATACGGTAATCCAGCCGCTTTAAACCCTCGCC
>JAAZIW010000090.1 GCA_012800665.1 Rikenellaceae bacterium | reverse complement strand
GGATTCCTATAAAATAATATTACCGAAGGAGTAAAGCCATGAGAAGATATTTAAGTTTATTTGCAATATTATCTCTTTTAATGCTGGTTTATGGCTGCGAAAGGGATGAAAGCCTCAATTCCGGCAAACTCAATGAAGAAGGGAATATGGAATTCCGTAGTGTCGATATGACAGAGACGCCTGTGAAGTCGGCTACTATGGGAGGAGAAAGCATCTATAACGAAAACACAATACGCCGTATTGACATCTTTTTCTATCCCCTTGAAGGTACGGATCAGGATGCTGTTTTGCATCGTCGTTTCGATGTTTCGCAGCAGGAAGGCGAAGGCGGAGTGGTCAACAAAAGGGTTTATTTAGACGAAGGCACTCTTGTAGAGCTTGCCGGAGGCGTGCGTAAATGCGAAGCATATACCATAGCTAATCTGCCTTCCGGCTTTGTGTTTTCAGATGACAATCCCGCAAATACCTCCATCCCCGAATTGAAGGCTCTTGCCATTCAAGGCGATTTTCAGAACAATTTACCTTCGAGCTTCGTTGCAAATAACAAGACTTTTGTAATGGACGCGCGTGACACGATACAATTTACAAGTCTTGCAGCTTCAATCGTAGCCACCGGCACCATTCACGCGAATGGTCCCATTGAGCTTAAAAGGGTGGCATCAAAACTGCGCATTCATATTACTCAAGAGCCTGTAATCACTGTGCCTTCATTGACAATAACGGGCAGCGACATTCTTTTTTCCGAAAACAAATGGATACCAATAATGGAGCCCCTGCAGGATAATCTCAAGGTTTACTTGAACAATGCCAACGACTATGGAACCGTAGGCGGAAGCTCCAAGCAGATACAAGAAAGCTCTACATTGTTCAATTATGCCGAGCGTTCAACCGTGGATAAAGGTCCCGCTACTGTAAACGGCATCCTTTACGACCATTCCTACCAGGCCGAGCCTTTCTATACATATCCCGTCAAATGGTCCTATGGTCTTAAGAAAGAGCCTTTTATAAAAGTAGAACAGGTTTGGGGGCGTGTTTTGAAAGATTCGAATGGCGACTATGTGACCGACAACGAAGGAAACTATGTCGTGGATATGGTGAAGAATTTCTATTATAAGGTGTTTTTCCCCATGAACGAGTTGAAGCGCAACACTTGGTACGAAGTGGGTGTGCACCTTGGCCTGTTGGGCAGCGAAACAGATGAAACCGCCATTATTCTGGAAGACACTTATTACTATACGGTTCCTTGGAGCAACGGCTATACCGGCAACAGCGGTGTTGCGGAGCTCCCCGGCGCTGTGGGCTCCACCCGATTTCTGCAGGTGATATACTCGGCAGATGAAGACGGCTTCATAAATGTTTACAATCAAGACAGCATAGCGGTTTCCTATGTAACCAGCCACGACTGCGTGATTCAAAATGTTACTGCATATTACGACGATTACAGCCAGATGACCAAGCAGCAGATCAGTATTCCTTCTTCAACCGCTGCAACTTGGCTTTCACTCAGCGGAAGCTATATAAAATTCAATCATCCGCTCATAAACGATATTGCCAACATAAACGTGAATGTGGGAGCATTCTATGTGGAGTTTGATGTGGAGCATGCGGACAATCCGGCATTCAACAGACATATTAAAATTGTGCAATATCCTGCGATGTATATTTCATACCGCCAGTCCAACGCCCGTGTTTTTGTGAACGGCTATAACCGTGGAGCACCTAACGGATACAATAGCGGTACAGTGACTGCTTACAGCGATGCCAACGATAATATAGGCAGTGTAGTGGATCCTGACTCCGTTACAGGTACCGGTTCAAATGTAAACAGAAATAATTATATTATTCACGTATCCGTGCTTAACGATTCGCAGATGTATATTGCCGACACCAGAGGACCTGAGGCTGCCATGTCGGGCTTCAATGCCGGCAAACTTGATTATTACAGGGCAACCCGTGCCGATGCAGGCTTTGCGGTATCGCCGGAATTCATAGTGGCTTCGTCTTATGGAAAAACCACCTGGACGACTTTTGAAAACGCAAAAAGGCGCTGCGCCGCATACCAGGAGAACGGTTATCCTCAAGGGCGTTGGAGGCTTCCCACCCCGGGCGAAATACAGTTCAGCGTAATGCTCAGTAATTACGGTAAGATTCCGAGCCTCTTTGACGGACAGTATTGGGCTGCAAACGGACAGTTCTACTCTACCGAAAGCTCAAGCACTTACAACATAGGGTTTAATGATGAACCAAACCCGAATGCCACATGGTGGGTGCGCTGCGTCTATGATGCCTGGGTATGGGGTGAAGAGCCTGTTGCTTCGGCTTTAACAACGGCCACATGGTCTCAAAACCTTTAGAGAGATGAAAGACATGAAGAAATTATTTTTAGCAATACAGGTTCTTTTGTTTGCCGCCCTCTCTTGCACCAAAGAGATTGGACCGGAAGCTCCTCCCAAGCCTCTCGATGACCATGTTACGCTTACTTTCGGTGTCAACAGGCCACCGGTGACAAAAGGAGTTCTTGGCGAGGTTCCTGACATTCAAGATATACATGTTGCTGTTTTCGTTACACCCAAAGACGGCACATCGGCATATTTGAAAGAATACAATCTGGCAACCATTAACGAAGATTCTTTCGAGCATACCGAAACAATAGGCGGAGAGCAGGTTACGCATACGGATTATTCGTATTCGGTATCGCTTCCTCTTTCCGAAGAAAAGTGCATCCTGCACTTCATTGCCAACGGTCCTGCAACAATCCCCTTCGGAAACGAGGCTACCGTCATGAGTTCGCTGATTACATCCAAAGGCAGTTCCAAGGAAGACGGATATTGGCAGATGAGGGTTTTGGAAAACGGGATACCTTATGACAAGGATGTTTTCAACGAACAAGGGATAGTTCAGCTGCCTGCAAATTTTGCCTCGGAGAATGACCTCACACATATTCCTATGGTTCGCAACTTTGCCAAACTCACCGTGAGGGTGGACGAAGAGCTGTGTGATAATTTTACTCTTTCGGGCTTTGTGTTGATCAATGAGCCTATGGCGGGCTCGATAGCTCCGTATAATCACGAGAATTATTCCTTTTTAAGTGATTTTGAGACTTACGACTATGCCGGTCTCAAGGCTCAATATCCGGGTTATATGCCGGCTTCGGTTGCTTTGGATGAGAGTATCCCCACAACGGAAACTTTTGCTTCTCAATCATTTGCATCCGGTGCATTCGCCTATATTTATGAGCGACCGTCCTATTCCAAGACCGATAAGCCTCTACATATTTTAATGAAGGGAACTTATACGGACGAGAATGATGTGGTTCACGATAACCGTTATTACAGAATCAATATCTTGGACAGCAGTTCGGTAGCGACTTTCTTCCGTAATATGCAATATGATATCGTAATTACGGGAGTGGAGCAGATCGGCAGCGATACACCCGAAGGCGCAGAAGCGAATCTCAGCTCTATAGACATAAGCTCAGATATTATTCAGGAGCTGCTTTCCTATCAGGACGGTGATTTTTCCATCTTTGTGGAATATACTTCTGTTACTTATGTAAGCGCCGGAACATATACGGTTAAATTCAGATATGTCGAAGACGGTGTAAACAAAAACAACATGGTGACCATCGATAAAGGCACGGGCTCCGTAGTAACCAGCGCCACTATTACCAGTCTCGACGACGGCACCAATGTCGATGGCTTGGGAGGTTGGGGAACAGTCACCTATGTGGTGTCTGCACCCGGGCCGCTGAAACAAGATCAAATAATGACGATTACCGGCGGTACCTTGAGCAGAGGCGTTAAGGTTTCGCTCATGGGACCCCAAAATATGACTCTGGAGCTTGTCCCCCCGTCTATCTTGAAGAATGTTGGAGAGGAAACGACACTAATAATCGGCATACCCAAGGGTCTTCCGTCATCCATTTTCCCGCTCAATCTTAAAATAGAGTCCGATAAATTGAGTGTTTCTCCTCAGGTTGATGATTATCTTCCGGTGGTGACAGGCCCCTCTATAATCAGCTCCTATGGCGGAAGAAGGACTTTCCAATATGTAAAAACCATTGATAGGGCTACCTATGCTGCATTGGTGCTTGCTGCAGAAGAGGAGGGTTTGGATAAGGTTTATTTGGAAGCAGGCTTGAAGAGCAATATAGCATTAAGCGCATGCAATATTTATGTGGCCAACCCATACTTCAATACCAATTCGGTTTATTTGGACAATTACGATCCAGGGCATTTCACCAATCTTTCCTATGAAGGCAGCAATGTCAAAAATTACAAGGTTGCCGAGGGAGAAGAAAAGAAGGTGATTTTCCGATTCACAATGGATAAGAATGCAACGGAGGATGTTTATCTGACTCTTACCAATCTTATGCTCGACCCGGATTATCCGGATGACCTCTCCAACTTGGTTATTACGGGAGGCAAGAGCAGGTATGAGCTTAACAGCACTACAGCCGGTGTCCATAGTGTGCACCTTATAACAACATCCGAAACATCAGATGTGAATGCGGAATTGTCCTCCCACCAATTTATAAATGCATCTCTTGCTGCAAGCCGTAAGGCGATAGGCCTTGACTTCAACGGATATGGATTTGTAATCAGCGGCCGCGAGAATGTAGGTGAAAACCAGGTGGGATATTATTTCAATTATAATACCGGGGCGATAGGCACAAACGTTATAGTTTCTGTTTCCGGAGGCATCATAGATACTGCGGCGGATGCCCGTTTCAGCCAGACTTCAGATGGTCCGGACGGCTCCAAGAGGTATATATTCACCACTGGTAATTCCCAGCAGAATCAGACTTTCAATATCACCTCTTCCTATGGACAAAGTATTTCAGTGGAACTTGCCGCTTCGGGCTATACCACCACCGAAAAGGACACCAAGCTGAGGGAGATAAGGATACCGGCAAATACCCTGAGTCATAGAAGGAATGGAACAAGCAAAATGAGAAATTCAGATATTTATGTATATATAGATCAGTCATCAATCGTTTATTCCGGTGGAAGTTTTCAAAATTACGTTTTAAATTATACTACAAACAATCAATCATTTAATCAGTCTCAGTTGGTAATACCAATCTCCGACTCCGATGGCATTACCAACACTTCCTCTTTGTATTTTGCATTTAGATATTGGAATAATATTTATACTGCGAGCGGGACAGTGAGTGATCTGATTTCCAACAGTACTACTCAACTTAATTTCTACTAACAATAATTTCAATTTCACGCGATAATGTTTTATGTGTTTTAGAAAATTTATCATTTCTTTAATATTTATTGCTTCGGCGCTGGGTGTTTGCAATAGGGCAAACGCCCAGAGGGCCGAAAAAAGGCTTCATAGCGGTTATCGCGGTATGATTGAAGTTGGCGGCGGTCCTGGTGTGGGTTATTACGGCGATGCAGCGGTTATAGTGTCCACCACCCAAGGTTGGCAGTTCGGCCCGCACTTCTTTTTGGGCGCAGGCGCGGCCCTTAATCGGCTCAATATGTTCCAGACCGCCATGTATGATTTCTTTGCCGACTTCCGCGCCTATTTGAACCCCGATGTATGGACTCCGTCCGCCGGACTCAAATTGGGCTATTCTCCTTTTACAACTTATAATAACGGACCGTACCGGAATTTCGCAAGGGGCGACAGCACCCGTCAGCACGGCATATTCGTAGCGCCTTCGATTGGAGCCACGGTGGCTTTAAACTCCCAAATCGGTCTTTCCCTAACATTCTCCGACAATATTCAGGTGGGGCGCTTTTACACCGATCCCAAAACTGTAACAAGCGGTAACGCTGCCACCGCCCCCGCCGAGCCAAGGCTTGTTCACACCCTCGTTTTCACAGTCGGCTTCTATTGGTAGAATCTGTGGTAAATAATCAAGCGCCGCCCTTTTATAGGTGGCGCTTGTTGTATGAGCGGAATACGAGACTCGGACTCGCGACCTTCGGCTTGGGAAGCCAACGCTCTACCAACTGAGCTAATTCCGCTTTTTTCTACGAAAAAATCGGTTTTTTTGGCTGACCTCGGCATAAGAATGAATTCTTCTGCACTTGGTTTTTTGGCCTCAAATTTTTCGTAAAACAAAGATAGGCAAAATTTTTGCATTCAGCAATAATTCGTTAACTTTGTAAGTTATACAATTATTAAAAATGGGATTCAACAACTTTCTAAGAAGCCTTTTCGGCTCCAAGGCGGACCGCGATTATCGCGCGATCAAGCCGGTGCTGGATAAGACACTTAAAAAATACGACGAAATTGACAAATTGTCGAATGATGAGCTTCGCGCCCATTCGGCTGCTTTGCGTGAACATATGCGAGAGGTTGAAAAACCTTTCGAGGACAGGCGCATGGAAATCAGGGCTCAATTGAATGAAGATATTTCAATAGACCAGAAAGAGGCGCTTGTCACCGAGTTGGACAAACTTGTCAAAGACGAGGACGATGCCATAGAAAAGGCGCTTAACGAGATACTTCCTGAAGCCTTTTCAATAATGAAGTCCACTGCCCGTCGTTTGAATGACGGCGATGTTGTAGTCAAGGCAAGCGAATTCGACAAAGAGCTCAGCATCAGTCACGACTTTGTAAGCATAGAAGGCGACAAAGCCGTCTGGCACAAGAGCTGGGTTGCCGGCGGCAACAAAATCACTTGGGACATGGTGCATTATGATGTTCAACTTATCGGCGGCATCGCTTTGCATCAAGGCAGGATTGCAGAAATGAGCACAGGTGAAGGCAAAACCCTCGTGGCAACTCTGCCCGTATTCCTTAATGCACTTGCCGGCAAGGGCGTTCATATAGTAACCGTGAACGACTATTTGAGCAAGCGAGACAGCGAGTGGATGGGTCCTCTGTATCAGTTCCACGGCCTTTCGGTAGACTGCATCGACAAGCACGAGCCCAATTCCGATGCCCGTCGCAATGCTTATAACTGCGACATAACCTTCGGCACCAACAACGAATTCGGCTTCGATTATCTCCGCGACAATATGGCCGTATCTTCCGAAGACCTTGTTCAGCGGAAGCACCATTATGCCATAGTGGACGAGGTGGACTCCGTGCTCATCGACGATGCCCGTACTCCTCTTATCATCAGCGGTCCCACCGCCAAAACCGAATCGGATGACCAATTCCTGGAATACCGCCCCTATGTGGAAAGACTTTATCAGGCCCAGCGTTCCTTAGTCAATCAGATTCTAAACGAGGCAAAAAAGAAAATCGCTGAAGGCGATGAGCAGGAGGGCGGAAAACTACTCTTCCGTGCGCATAAGGGTCTCCCCAAATATCAGCCTCTCATCAAATATCTCAGTGAACCAGGCATGAAGGTAATCCTTCAAAAAACCGAAAACTATTATATTCAGGACAACGAAAGAGAGATGCCGGTGATTACCGACCCCTTGTATTTCGTTATAAATGAGCAGCTTAATTCGGTGGATATGACCGATAAGGGCAATGATGTGCTGGCAAAGAGCGTGGGGGATGAAAACTTTTTCATCATTCCGGATGTGGGAAGCAAGATTGCCGCCATGGAGCAAGCCGGTTTAAGCCCTGAAGAGAAACGGCATCAAAAAGATGCCCTTATGGAGGACTTCTCCCTGAAGAGCGAGCGTATCCATACTGTAAATCAGCTTCTTAAAGCCTATACTCAGTTCGAGAAAGATGTAGACTACATCATTGTTGACGGCAAAATCAAGATTGTGGATGAGCAGACGGGCCGCGTGATGGAAGGCCGCAGATGGAGCGATGGTTTGCATCAGGCTGTTGAAGCCAAAGAAAATGTAAAGGTGGAGGCCGCTACGCAGACTTTCGCCACAATCACGCTTCAGAATTATTTCCGTATGTATCACAAGCTTTCGGGTATGACAGGTACTGCCGAAACCGAAGCCGGTGAGTTCTGGAGCATATATAAGTTAGATGTAATGGTCATCCCCACCAACCGCCCGATAATAAGGGACGATCAGGACGACCTTATTTATAAAACCAAAAAAGCCAAGTTCACTGCTGTTATCGAGCGTATCATGCAGCTGCGCGATGCAGGCCGTCCCGTACTTGTGGGTACCACCGATGTGGAAACCTCCGAGCTTCTGAGCCGGATGCTGCGTATGCGCGGAATAAAGCACAATGTGCTCAACGCCAAAGAGCATGCCCGTGAGGCCGAAATCGTTGGCCAGGCAGGCCAAAGCAGCAGTGTGACCATTGCCACCAATATGGCTGGCCGCGGTACTGACATCAAGCTCTCTCCGGAAGTTATAAAGGCGGGGGGACTTGCCATTGTCGGTACTGAGCGCCACGATTCACGCCGAGTGGACCGCCAGCTGCGCGGTCGTGCCGGACGTCAGGGCGACCCCGGCTCCAGCGTATTCTTCATCTCCCTGGAAGACGACCTTATGCGCCTTTTCGGCAGCGAAAGGATTGCTTCGGTAGTTGACCGTCTCGGCATGAAGGAAAATGAAACCCTCGAAAGCAGCATGCTTTCAGGCGCCATCGAGAGAGCGCAAAAGAAGGTAGAGGAAAACAACTTCGGCATACGTAAGCGCCTTCTTGAATATGACGATGTGATGAATTATCAGCGCGAAGCGAT
>JAAZIW010000089.1 GCA_012800665.1 Rikenellaceae bacterium | reverse complement strand
TGCCTTGGCGGCCTTCTCTTTAGCCGGAGCGAGAGCCTTTTCTACCTTGACAGCCTTTTTCGCCTTGGGAGCTTCTACCTCCTCAATATCTTCTTCTGCCTTGGGGGCTTTCTTTGCCTTGGCAATCTTCTCCTTAACAGGAGCTTCGTCTATCTCCTCTACATCTTCCTCTTCCTTTTTGGGAGCCTTGGGGCCGCGGCGGGAGCGGAGAGTCCTTGCTGCCGGTCTTTCATCTGCCGCATCTGCATCCTCATCTACATCCTTATCCTTCTCAAGCTTGCGCTCTTCCAGACCTTCCCTTATAGCTTCGCAAAGAGCGGAGAGAATATAACTTATGCTCTTGGTGGCATCGTCATTTGCCGGAATTACGTAATCAATGGGAGCGGGGTCGCAACATGTATCAACTAATGCGAATACCGGTATGTTCAAACGATTAGCCTCCTTGACAGCATTTGCTTCCTTTTGTATATCGACAACGAATAAAGCGGCGGGAAGACGACTCATGTCGCGGATGCTGCCGAGGTTTTTCTCAAGTTTCTCCCTTTGACGGGTTACCTGAAGACGCTCGCGCTTTGCGAGCTTATCGAAGGTGCCGTCCTCACGCATCTTATCGATGGTGCTCATCTTTTTGACGGCCTTGCGGATGGTTGGGAAGTTGGTAAGCATGCCGCCTGCCCAACGTTCTGTTATATAAGGCATTCCGACTTCGCTTGCCTTTTGGGCCACTACGTCTTTTGCCTGTTTTTTTGTGGCAACGAAAAGAATTTTGCGGCCCGACTTTGCAAGGGCTTTCATCTCTTCTGCCGCCTCATCTATCTTTACGATAGTCTTGTGCAGGTCTATAATGTGGATTCCGTTTTTCTGGTCGAAGATGTACGGAGCCATTTTAGGATTCCACTTGCGTGCCATATGCCCGAAGTGAACGCCTGCATCAAGCAGTTCTTGGAAATTTGTTCTTGACATTTTTAAATTAATGTTGTTGTTTGTTTTGTTTTTGTCCCGGATTTGCCGGGTCTCTTTTCTTCAAGGCGGAGTAGCGGCCTGGCCGGTCCCCGACCTTTTTCGCAGTGCAGCAACTATCCTATAAAGGGTTTAAACCGCAACTGTGCTGAATTGTAAAGTAGCTTTAACGCTTGCTGAACTGGAAGCGGCGGCGTGCTCCGGGCTGACCCGGCTTCTTGCGTTCCACCACTCGTGCATCGCGTGTAAGAAAACCTGCCTCCTTAAGAGTAGGACGGTAGGCTTCTTGGTCTATCTCACAAAGGGCACGGGAGATACCGAGCCTGACGGCCTCGGCCTGGCCTTTAACACCACCGCCAACTATGTTGACGCTGACATCGAAATGGCCCTCCGTGGAGGTAACAGCGAAAGGCTGATTAACGATGTAGCGATGGGATTCTTCTTTGAAGTATTCCTCGATCGGGCGATCGTTAATGGTAATGTTGCCTTTGCCGGCTGTGAGATAAACGCGAGCAACAGCTGCTTTACGTCTTCCAAGGGCGTGTGTCTTTTCCATTTGCTCTGTTTAAATTTCTGTTAATTTGATTTCTTTGGGGTTTTGTGCCTGATGCGGATGCTCGGGACCCGTATATACATACAGGTTTCCGAACAGCTTGGCACCAAGACGATTCTTGGGAAGCATACCCCTTACTGCTCTCTCCACAAGCCTTTCGGGATGAGATGAAGCGAGGATTTTTTCGGGCGTGGTAGAGCGCTGTCCGCCTGGATAGCCGGTATGGCGCAGATACACGCGATCGGTCATTTTCTTGCCTGTAAGGATCACCTTGTCCGCATTCACCACGATGACATTGTCTCCGCAGTCTACGTGAGGAGTAAATCCGGGCTTATTCTTACCGCGGAGGATAAGAGCAATCCTTGAAGCTAAACGACCAAGTACCAAATCCGTCGCATCAATCACAAACCACTGCTTGTCTACAGTTGCGCTGTTCAGCGATACTGTTTTGTAGCTTAGTGTGTCCACTGTCTTGATCTTTAATTAATTTATAAAAAATTGCGACCCCCGTAAATAGGGGACCGCAAAGGTAAAAAAATATTTGTAAAAATCAAAAAATAACTGCGCTACAAATGATTAATCATCTCGGGATTAATAAAGTTTGCCTGAATAAAGGCATTTATAGCTATAGCGGTGAACATCAAGAAGATAAGAGCGGCAACTATAATGCCGATTACCTTTAGGCGCGGGAACCACTTCTTGTTGCCCCAGCCAATGGTTTGGAACATGCTCCAAAAACCGTGTGTAAGATGCAGGAATAGCGCCACAAACCAAATTATGTAGCAAACCAGCAATATGGGGTTTTTGAATGTCAAGAGCAGAAGCAGGTACGGGTTCTCCTGTTCCCTTCCTATAAAATCTTGGAGCTGCATCTTCGCCCAGAAGTGGGTGAGATGAAAAGCTAAAATACCTATTATCAGGATGCCGAGTATCACCATATTCTTGGAACTCCAGCTGTCGATTGCGCCTTTGTTGGCAACCTTATAGCGTTTGAGGCCGCCGCGTGACTTGATATTTGTATATTCGAGCCAAAGCCCGTAAAGTATATGAATCACGAAGCCCAGAGCGAGAATGGGAACCATAATGGTAACTATCGGAAGCCCCATGAAGTCGCAGCCTTTTTGGAATAAACCATTGGGGGCGCCGAAAGAGCCTGTGAAGCTGTCTATCACGGAAAGAAAGTTGATTGTGCCGTGGAGCAGCAGGAAAAGGATGAGGAAAGCGCCGGTTATGGCCTGAACGAATTTCTTCCCGATTGAGGATTTGTACATGAACATCTTGAAGGAATTTTAATGCTTTGTGGTGCAAATATAGATTAAATCTTGCAAGTTTGCGAATTTTCAGATATTTTTGTTCCCGATTAACACTTAATAATCAAATTATATTTTTGCATTTACCAAAGTAGCGCATTTTGAAGGCAGAGAAGTCATTAAAAAAGGAAATGGCAATAAATTGAATAATTGTATTTGAAAATGTATAAAAGAGTTTTATTGAAAATCAGCGGAGAGAGTCTCGGAGGTTCCACAGGCAAAGGAATAGACGAGCAGAGCCTTAAAAAATTCGCCAGTGAAATTTCCTTGGCGGTTAAAAAAGGATATCAAATTGCCATAGTGAGCGGCGGCGGAAATATCTTCCGGGGCATTCAAGGCATAGGTAAAGGTTACGACAGGGTTACGGGCGACCGTATGGGTATGCTCTCCACAGTCATCAATTCGCTTGCGTTAGCTTCGGCCCTAAGGTCAGAAGGCATTAATGCAGAAGTGTTTACCGCCACGCCTATGGAGCCTATCGCGAAAGGTTATGTGCGCGAATCCGCAGTAAAGGTATTGGAAGAAGGAGGTGTCAGCCTTATAGCAGGCGGTACAGGCAACCCGTTCTTCAGCACAGACTCCGGCGCAGCCCTCAGGGCGCTCGAAATCGGAGCGGATGCTCTGCTGAAAGGCACCCGCGTGGACGGCGTATATACAGCTGACCCCGAAAAGGACCCCGATGCCCGCAAATACGATGAAATAACATTCCACGAGTGCTTAGTAAACCGTCTTCATGTAATGGACCAGACCGCTTTCGCACTTTGCGAACAGGGCCCGGTACCGGTCGTAGTGTTCAATATCAATGAGAAAGGCTCGCTTATCCGCCTGCTTGAAGGCGAAAAAATAGGCACAATAGTACACGCATAAAAAAACAAATCGATATGTTAGAAGCAAAAGCAAAACAAATTGTAGACGACATCAATGAAAAAATGAAGGATGTCGTCTCGTTCTTGGAAGAAGATCTCAAGACTTACCGGCTCGGCAAGGCCAATCCCTCTATTTTCAATAATGTAATTGTTGACTATTACGGCACTCCCACTCCCCTTCCCCAAACAGCTTCGATTTCTGCGCCCGATGCGAAGACGCTTATTATCCAAGCTTGGGATAAGGGAATGATGCCCAAAATAGAAAAGGCCATAATAGATGCCAACCTCGGCCTTACTCCGCAGAATAATGGCGATATTATCCGCTGCACTGTGCCCGCTCTTACGGAAGAGCGTCGCAAAGACCTGGTTAAAAAAGCCAAGGCTGCCGGAGAAAGCGCCAAAGTGGTCGTGAGAAATGCCCGCCGCGAAGCTATGGATGCCCTTAAATATGCTGAGAAAAATGAGGGGATGAGCGAGGACACCGAACAAGAAGCAAGAGTCGAGGTGCAAAAAGTCACAGACAATAACATCAAGGAAATCGACGAATTGGTTTCCGCAAAAGAAAAGGAAATCCTCACCGTTTAAGGTGTCTATCTACAGACAAATACTTAAGGCTCGGGCGAAACGCTGGCGCTTGGCTCCATATGCAGATATTCCAACCGTATGCGTGGGGAATGTAACTGTTGGCGGCACCGGCAAGACTCCTCATACCGAGCTGATTTTACGCTTGTTGCAAAATTCCGATCGTTGGGGGCTCTCTAATTTGGCTATGCTTTCAAGAGGCTACAAGCGCCGCAGCAAGGGCTATCAACAGGTACTATGCTCTTCCACCGCAAGTTTTGCAGGGGACGAAGCCCTGCAAATAAAAAAGAAATTCCCCGCGGTAAGCGTATCGGTGGACAAAAACCGAGTGAGGGGCTGCGCAAAGCTCTTAGAAGAGGGTGCGGATATTATAGTGATGGATGATGCCTTCCAGTATAATCGCCTGCGCGCCAATTTGAACATAGTGATGGTGGATTATTCAAGGCCCGTATTCTCCGATTCCCTGCTGCCTTTCGGACGTCTTCGCGATCTCCCGCAAAGGATTTTCGATGCCGAAATTATAATCGTATCAAAATGCCCGAGAGGCATGGACTCCGAAGAAAAAACCCATTTTGCGGAAAAACTGTGTCTGCATAGTTATGATGCATCTTCCTGCACAGCCATTACTCCGGAAGAAAAAACCATTAAACTGCTGTTCTCTTGTATAGATTATTGTCCTTTGGAAACGGTTTTTCCTGAGGCGGATGCACGATACAGCTATTCCAAAAGCGTGGTGCTTTTCACTGGAATAGCAAACGATGCCCCATTGAGGGCCTGGTTGAGCGACAGTTATAAAATCGTTTCAGTTCTTTCTTTCCCGGACCATCACAAATACTCCCGCCCCGACATCGAGCGCATAGCCGCAGTTGCCAACCGCTATCCCACATCAGTATTGGTAACCACCGAAAAAGATGCCCAGCGCCTTTTGGATTGCGGCGAGCTTCCACCAGAAATTCGTGAACGCCTGTTTGTGCAGCCGATAAAGGCCGCCTTTGGCTCCGTAGAAGAGCAGGCGGCCCTGATTGAAGAATTGGAAAAGCTTTAATTAACTAGCCGGAGAGGCTATGCCGGAAAGGTTCCTGCCGGAAAGGCCCCTGCCGAAAAGCTCTAATCTACCCCGACAAACCCCAATCTACCTTAATAGAATTTCCGTTTTGCCGAGCAGAGCTTGTTCGGTGAAAACTTCGGCTGTATAAACGCCTTTGACGTATTCCGGAATATTATTAATGTAGATGGAAAGGTCCACATCGGAACCTGTGTAATCCACTTCGCGGGATGCAGTAGCCGCCATTGCCTCACCGTTAAAGTTAAAGCTGGCATTGGTGCCGTCCTGAAGCAAAAAGCCCTCGGGGTCGGTAACGCGGACATATACGCGAATCGGGCCTTTCGGAGCGAGCTCGTTCTCGGAAAGGGTGAGACTGAGCATCATGCGCACCACGCGACCGCTGCGGTCGGTAACCCTGTCGCTCTGGTTGTAGGCATGAAGACTGAAGTTGCGCCCCTTTAATATGGAGCCTGCAGCCACCTGACCGGAGAGGGTTTCCACCCGAGCGGTAAGTTCTTCATTGAGTTTGCCGGCCTCTTCCGCACGCTTGCGGGCGCTTGCGGCTTCTACCGTTAGTTTGCGGTTGAGAGTATTCAAGGAATCGATTTGCACTATGTAGCTGCGCATTATGCTGCGCAAAGTGCCGAGTTCCTTTTCGTACTGACGCATTTTCGCACGGTCTACGGCCTGAGTCTTTTTTATGCGGTCCACCAATTGAGCAACCTCTTCGCGGGAAGAGTCGAGTTGGGCATTGATTACATCATAATCGCTGGAAAGATTTTGGTAATCGCTCTGAAGGGCCACCACCTGTTCGGTAAGGTCCGCCTTTTCCGCCTCCAAATCATTCACCAACTTGGTTCTTTGAATATATACAAAGGCAAGCGCCAAAGCTAAAACTACCGCAATAATGGTCAATATAACAGTGGTTTTGCGCAGACTGTCTTGACGCTGTTTCTTTTCTTGTTCCTGACGCTCGAGCCTTTCGAGCGGGTCTTCTCTATTAGTCATAATTCTAAAATGTTTTGTTTCAAACTGCAAAAATAATAAATTTGTGGCATGAAATACATAATCCGGGCTCTAAAGTACTTCGTGTACATAGCCATACTTCTAACTGTTTTCGTGTTTTTGCTTTACGCTTTCAAGTTTGTGGGCGGCAGCGTGGATGAAATTTTCCGGAACGGGACCAAGTCTATTTGGCAAATCGCCATAATAGTTGGTGTCTTCTCGGTAATCTACCCTTCCCTTGGCTACGGCACACGCAAAGCGATTATTATGGGCAGCTACGAGAAAATCAGACCGGAGGTATTGGAAGTTATGGAAGACGGTGGTTATCGGCTGGAAAAAGAGGAGGGAGAAAATCTGAGCTTCGTAAAGAGCAGCCCTTTTAAAAGACTCTTAAGCATGTATGAGGACAGACTGCGCTTTACCCGCTCAATGACCGGTTTCGAAATAGAAGGCCGTGTCAAGGATTTGGTAAGAGTGATTTCTTTGCTTGAGACCCGTTTCCGTTCGGAATGATTTACATTCATGTGCCTTTCTGCCGCAGCTACTGCACCTACTGCGATTTTTATTCGGAGATTCCGTGCAGTAATAGAGAGGGCGCTGATTTTCAATGCTATACATGCTCGCTACTGAGCGAAATCGAGGCTCGCCGCAGCGAAATATCCGCCACTTTGGGAATGAATACCCTTTACATCGGCGGAGGTACGCCTTCTGCTTTGCCGCTTGAGAATTTAAAGCAGATAGCCGATGCACTCAAATGTTTCGGACCATACCGCGAATTCACCATTGAGGTAAATCCCGAAGATATTGTAGATAAGGGGGATGCTTATGTGGAGGCCCTGCGCGCAATAGGCGTAACGCGCTTTTCGATGGGAGTGCAAAGTCTGGATGATAAGATGCTAAGCTGGATGAACCGCCGCCACAATGCCGCGGGCGCCCGTAAGGCCTTCGGCCTGCTTAAAGGGGAGCGGAGTGTGGATATTATAACGGGGGTGCCGGATATGTCTATAGAGATTTTAGAAAAGACTGTGGATGAGGTGATTGGATGGAGGCCGGAGCATATATCTGCGTATCAGCTTAGTATAGAGGAAGGCAGCGCATTGGAGAAGATGATTGAAGATGGGAAGACAGATGAGGCTCCCGAAGAAGAGTGTCGAAAACATTATGAATTTCTTTGTACTTCGCTCAAAACCGCAGGCTATCATCATTACGAAATTTCCAATTGGTCTCTCCCCGGGCATGAAGCCTTGCATAATTCCGCCTATTGGAAGAGAGTTCCCTATGTGGGGCTCGGGCCCGGAGCGCACAGCCTGCGCATCGGAGAAGACGGTACACAAATCCGCAGTTGGAATTCCAAACAGATTAGCGGCTGGAGTGTAAAGGGCTCTGAGATTTTATCCGAGCAAGAGATACGGGAGGAGACGATAATGTTGGGTTTTAGAACGGACAAGGGTGTTTCGGGAAGCCTGCTGGAAGGCCGCGATTGCTCTCTTTTGGAAGCGCTCCCGAACGGAAATTACAGAATCCCCGAAAATCGTCTTTTCGTTGCAGATGATATTATTTCAGACCTTATCTGAAGAAAATATGCCTTGTAAGCGGCAGATTTGCCAGAATGAGCTGGTTTACAGGTAGTTGTGCGCCTCTAAATTCAATACCAAAACACAAATCTGCAGATAAAACAAGCGTTTTGTTACATTTTTCCGCACATAAAAGCAAGCTAATGATACATAAATCTGCAGATAAAATAAGTGTTTCACTACATTTTTCTGCACTTTGAGGTTTGGGGCGGTGCGGTACGGCAGAAGCAAAGAGGCCGACGGAAATTAGCAGCCGCAACGAATCCGCACCCGGCACCTTAGCATGGCGGCAAGGCAGTATGGCATAGTATCGGTGATGGCATGGAACAGCACTGTGCAGCGAAGTGTGACAGATTAGAGAGCGCCCCAGCGCTCGGCGATTTCATCTAAGATGCCGAAGAGTTCGGCTCTGTCGAGGGTGGTCACCATCCGGATACGGGTTTCCCTGAAATCGGGCAGAGCTTTGAAATAGCAGCTTAGGTGACGGCGCATCTCGTAAATGCCGCGGGGCTCCCCTTTTACTTCAAGCGAAAATCCCAAATGGCGTTTAGCTAAAGCCACTTTTTCTACCACTGATGGCTCCGGCATGAGCTCGCCTTTATCCAAGAAATATTTTATCTCCCTGAAAATCCAAGGATGACCGAAGGTGGCACGGCCGAGCATTATTCCATCCACCCCATAATTATCAAAGGCGGCCTTTGCGGAGAGGCCATCTACAATATCTCCATTGCCGATTATGGGGATATGCATGCGCGGATTGCGTTTCACCTCCCCTATCAGACTCCAATCAGCCTCGCCCTTATACATTTGGCAGCGCGTCCTTCCATGAATGGTAATCGCCTGAATACCTGCATCTTGCAATCTTTCCGCAAGCTCCACTATTATCTTGCTGTTTTCATCCCAACCCAAACGCGTCTTTACCGTCACGGGCTTATCCGGCACCGCCTCCACCACCGCCTTGCTGATGGCCACCATCTTGTCGGGATAACGCATCATGCCGCTGCCCGCACCGCGCCCGGCGATTTTTGTTACAGGACAGCCGAAATTAATATCTATCAAATCCGCCCCATGCCCTCCGGCAAGCTCAGCCGCTCTATCCGCCATCTTGGCGGCATCTACCATATTCTCGGGTATATGACCATATATCTGAATCCCCACGGGGGCCTCTTCCTCTATGGTATGCATCTTGGCAATGGCTTTAGAGGCATCGCGCACCAGCCCTTCCGACGGCACGAACTCGGTATAAACCATATCCGCCCCCTGCTCCTTGCAGATGCGGCGGAAGGAAAGATCCGTAACATCTTCCATAGGGGCAAGCAACAAGGGCTTCGGGCCTAAATCTATATTGCCTATTTTCATTCTGTGCAAAATTAGTAAATTTGTAGTTTATAGAGCGCTTTGCAGGCCGGACTCAGGCAAACAGGAAATATAAATTTTTATAAAATGATATACTTAGACAGAATAGAAGAATTGCGCAAGCTGATGCTAAACCGCGGTTGGGATGCCGTGCTTTTTACGGGCAGCGACCCTCATTCCAGTGAATATCCGGCAGAAAGATGGAAACAAGTCAGGTGGCTTACCGGTTTTACGGGAGAATGCGGAGATGTGGTGCTAACGCAGGACCATGCCGGCCTTTGGACCGATACCCGCTATTTTATTCAGGCAAATGAGCAGTTGGAGGGTACGGGAGTAGAGCTCCATAAAATGCGCGTGCCTGAGCAAGTGCCTATCCCTCAGTGGCTTGCAGAAAATTTTTCGGAAGAGGATGAGTTTGTTTTAGCGATAGACGGCTATTGCGTAAGCGCCGGTTTTGCCGCTGAGATTGAGAATGCTTTTCTGCAGAAAGATTCAAGATGCGAAATCGTGAGCGTGCCGGATTTGCTTTCGCTACTATGGACTGACCGGCCGCAAATTCCCCAAACTCCCATCTTTACCGTGAATTCCGGTGAAAGCAGATGCGATAGATTGCAGAGACTGCGTGATTTTATGGCCGCCAAAGGCTGTACATCCTGCCTGATTTCCGCTTTGGATGAAATAGCATGGTTGCTGAATCTGCGCGCTTCGGATATAGAATATAATCCCCTTGTCATTTCGTATCTGCTTGTGGAAGAACAGCATGCATATTTTTATGTGCTGAAGGGGCCGATAGAGGATGAATCCACCGAGGCCGCTTTTGATGAGCTTGGGGCAGATGGTATAGAATTGCGTCCGTATTATGAGATAGAGGAGGCTCTGCTCCATCGCGAAGGGGTTTTGATGATAGATTCCCGAGTGCTGAACCGCCATCTCTATGGGATTGTTACCCGCTCGATTGTTTCTGATTTTGTGGACTGCCCAAGCCCCGTGGCTGCCTGGAAAGCGATTAAGAACAGTGTGGAGATTGCCGGCATGAGACAGTCGCATTTTGCTGACGGCCTTGCGATGACAAAATTCCTTTATTGGATAGATAAGTGTATGGAGAATGAAAGGGTCATCAGCGAATGGGATGCCGCCGTGAAATTGAGTTCGCTTAGGGCGGAAGCGGCGGAATATCAGGGAGATAGTTTTGAGACAATTTCTGCTTACGGCGCAGGCGCTGCGCTTCCTCATTATGTTACTCCGCGTTCGGACGCTCCTGTGCTGAAACCGCGTGGGCTCTATTTGTGCGACTCCGGAGGACAATATTATTCGGAATCTTCTTTCGGAGGCACCACCGATATAACCCGTACAATTGCTCTCGGCCCTTGTACGCCATTGGAGATGGAAGATTACACCCTTGTGCTCAAAGGCCATATCGGGCTTGCCATGGCGGTGTTCCCTCTCGGTACTCCGGGATGCAGGATAGATGCCTTGGCACGGGCGCCTCTCTGGGCTAAGCAGCGCAATTTCGGGCATGGCACCGGGCACGGCGTGGGCTGGTTCTTAGGTGTTCATGAGGGGCCTCATGATGTGCGGCAAAATATGAATGATGTCGGCTTGGAGCCCGGAATGATAGTTACTGATGAGCCGGGTATTTACCGTGAAGGACAGTTCGGAGTCCGCCACGAAAATCAGCTTCTCTGCGTCGATGCGGGCACAAACGACTTTGGCAAGTGGTGCTGTTTCGAGGTTCTCACCCTCTGCCATTTCGACACCTCCCCAATAGTTCTGGAGTTGCTCACTCCCGCCGAACGGGACTGGCTCAATGCCTATAATGCCCGAGTTTACTCCCTGTTGGCTCCCGAACTCCCCGGCCCCATCGCCGACTGGCTAAGGCTTAAAACCGAGGCGATATAGGGAGGCTATGGATTCATGACATCCGGATTCATGACAAAAATCCCTTAGTTTTTTGTCTAACTTTTGGGGTTCATGCCATTTTTCCAGGGGGTATGACGAAAAAGGCCTTAAATACTTGACCATGGTGTCAGTTGTCTTTCATGGTATGACGAAAAAGGCCGAAAGTGTCGTAGCCCTACCATTTTTTCTGAGGGGGTATGACG
>JAAZIW010000088.1 GCA_012800665.1 Rikenellaceae bacterium | reverse complement strand
TCCGTAATGGGCATTACGGGGATTAGGGCGCGGACGCCCCCGCTCATAAGAGCGAACATCTTGCGGATAAGAGCTATAGATACCAACGGCCGCACTCCGTCATGAATGGCCACAAAGGCGCCGTCCGGCACTTTTTCGAGAGCGTTTTGCACGGAATGAAAGCGGGTAATACCGCCATATGCTAAAATTTGGGGCCTATTGAGGCAATGCTTCAAGCAAAGCTCATCCCAAAGGGCGCGATGGGCCTTTGGTAAAACCGTTATCACATGAATGTCCGGCTCGGCCTCTGCAAAACGCTCTATGGTGCGCTGTAGTATAGGCATTCCATCTAATTCCAAGAACTGTTTAGGAATTTTAGAGCCCATTCTGGATCCGCTTCCGCCGGCCACCACAATAAGATATTTTTTTCTTTCAGTCAATGTATGGCAAATTTAGTCAATTTTATGTAAATTTGTCTGTTTAATACTTGTTAATACTTCCATAATACTTCCATTCGTAAAATGGCTTTTTCTTTTTTAAATCAAGAGCTCGCAGTCGACCTTGGTACAGCTAATACAGTCATCTATCAAAATGAGGATATTTTGTTGGATGAACCAAGCATCGTAGCTATAGACAATAATACAGGCAAGTGCATAGCAATAGGCAAAGAGGCAAAGCGGATGCATGAGCGCAGCAATCCCGGCATCAAAACGGTACGTCCCTTGAAGGATGGCGTAATAGCCGACTTCAACGCCGCCGAAATGATGATTAGGGGATTCATAAAACAGGTGAACAGCAAACGCCGCTCCATCTTCACTCCGAATTTGAAAATCGTGGTAGGCATCCCATCAGGCAGCACCGAGGTGGAAATAAGGGCTGTGCGCGACTCCACCGAACATGCAGGCGGGCGCGATGTTTATCTAATATATGAGCCAATGGCCGCCGCTTTAGGCATAGGCTTGGAGATTCTTGAGCCCAATGGCAATATGGTGGTGGATATAGGAGGCGGCACCACCGAAATCGCCGTCATCTCGCTTGGCGGTTTGGTTATGCAGGACAGCATACGTACCGCAGGAGATGTTTTCACAAACGATATTCAATATTATCTGCGCCAGCAGCACAATATCAAGGTGGGTGAAATCACGGCCGAAAAAATAAAGCTGGACGTAGGTGCGGTAATATCCGATTTGGATGAAATACCCGAGCCCTATGTGGTCCGTGGCCCCAATCTGATGACCGCACATCCCGTAGAAGCCACCATCACACACGAAGAAATAGCGCATTGCTTGGACAAGAGCATCGCCAAGATAGAAACCAGCATTCTCCACGTATTGGAACTCACTCCCCCCGAACTGTATTCCGACATAGTTGAAAACGGAATTTATCTCTCGGGCGGAGGAGCTTTGCTTCGCGGCTTGGACAAACGACTAACCGATAAGGTAAATATAAAATTCCATGTGGCCGAAGACCCGCTGCACGCAGTAGGACGCGGCACTCGCATGGCTCTGAAAGACACAGACAGCTACCCCTTCCTCATGCGATAGAAGGGCATGGCAGGCAAGAGAAACAGCACTTTAATAAATGCGGTAATCTTCATAGTTTTGGAGTTTGCCGCAATCTTTATGCTGTACAGCACCCGAAGTCTTCAGAATATATGGATTAACAAGGCTACCCATCGCGTTTTAGGCTTAATCTGGCAAGGCGGTGAAAACATTAAAAGCTATTTCGGCCTGCGCGAAAAAAACCGCGCCCTCTCCGAGGAGAATATACGCTTGTCTGAAGCGCTGAGGAAACTGCAAGGACAAAAATCAGCTCTTACGGGAGCAGTTGCAGACACCCTTACAGGCCATTATAAATACACTCCGGCCACAATTGTAAAAATGAGCCGCAACTCCCAGCATAATTATATAATATTAGACAAGGGCAGCGCTGATGGCATTTCCACGAAAAGCGGCATAGTGGCAACCAACGGAGTGGTGGGAATAGTAGAGGCGGTGGATGAGCACTTCTGCTACGGCATTACCCTGCAAAATGTGTTGGTAAGCGTAAGCGCACGCATAGGCCACTATGGGGCCGTATCCCCCTTGGAATGGAGCGGACGCCGAAGCAATTTAGCCGTACTCAAAGACATACCCATGCATATTGAAGTGGCTCAGGGAGATACGGTTTGGACCAGCGGCTTCTCCGGCATCTTCCCTCCAGATATTCCGCTCGGCCTTACCGGAAAAAGCAGAACCGTAGACGGCTCTGTGAAGGAGGTGGAGGTGGAGCTCTTCCTCGACTTCAACGCCCTTCGCTATGTGGCCATTGTGGACAACCAAAACGATTATGGAATGGGAGGGTTTGAAGAATGAGAAAGCATTACCGGCTGATATATTTTCTGCTCGTAATTGTGCAGGTGATGTTGGGAAATCTCTTGAATCTCGGCCCTTACATCATTATCAGCCTTCTCCCCCTCCTCATACTCAGCATCCCCATTAAACACAATGATGCAGCCATTATGCTGGTTGCTTTTGCAACTGCCTTTACGGTAGATTTCTTCACTCACGGCATACTCGGACTCAGCGTTGTCGCCCTCCTTCCGGTGGCATTCCTCAGGAGATGGATTGTTGTGCTTGTTTTCGGAAACGAGGTATATTCCCGCGGTGAGGAAATAAGCGTAAAAAAGCAGGGCTTGGTTAAAATGATTCTCTCGCTGCTTATAGCGACTGCCATCTTCTTTGCCATTTATGTTTGGGTGGATGCCGCCGGCACCCGTTCCTTCGGCTTCAATCTGCTGAGATGGTTCCTCTCCACTCTTATAAGCGCCCCTGTGCAACTCTTGCTCAGCGGACTTTTAGATATGGGAGATTAGGCATATGGACAAGGAGAATCGAGCGAAAATTCTAATTATAGGCCTTTGGGTTGTAGTCGCCATTTTGCTTGGCAGACTATTCTATATCCAAATTTTAGATGGCTCCTACAAACTCGACTCCACCAATAACTCTATGGTGTACGAAACCATCTACCCTCCCCGCGGCATAATCTACGACCGCAACGGGCTTATGCTCGTGGGCAACAAGGTCTCCTATAATATTTTAGTCACCCCACGGGAGGTGCAGCCTTTCGACACCCTTCTGCTTGCAAAAGCCTTGGGAATCGAGCCCGATTTCATTCGCGAAAAGATGGATTATTATCGCACTTACCGCACACGCATCGGCTATCAAACCCTCACTTTTGTAAAGCAGCTGCCGGTAGAGCAATATATGTATTTTGCCGAAATCGAATATGCCTTCCCCGGCTTTCGCGGTGAGGTGCGGAGCATTCGCGACTATCCCTATAATGCCGGCGGCAATCTTCTCGGATACATAAACGAGGTGGATGCAAATGAAATCAAAGCCGAACCGGAGGCTTATAGAAGCGGCGACTATATAGGAAAGACCGGCCTTGAAGCCATTAAAGAAAAAGAGTTGAGGGGGTCAAAGGGTTATCATATTTTCCTAAGGGATTCGCGCAACCGCCGCCAGGACGCCTATGCAGACGGGGAATTCGATTTGGATGCCGTGCCCGGCAAAGATATAACCACAACCATAGACGCCCCCCTGCAGCAATATGGGCAGGAGCTCATGAAAGGCAAGAAAGGCAGTCTCATAGCCATAGAGCCCTCGACCGGCGAGATTTTGGCGATGGTTTCCAGTCCCGGGATTTCGGTGGATGAACTTGCTAATATAGGTCAGAATTACGCCCGGCTTGTCACGGACCCCAACAAACCCATGTTCAACCGCACGGTGCAGGCATCCTATCCTCCCGGCTCGGTATTCAAATTGGTGAACGGGCTCATCGGCCTGCAGGAAGGCGTGCTGAAGCCCTCATATAAATACTCTTGTTCGCGCGGATATTATTACACCCGCAGCCTCAAGCTCGGCTGCCACACTCACCGCTCCCCCCTCGACCTTACCGAAGCGGTTATGATGAGCTGCAATGCCTATTTCTGCCATGTTCTGAAAAATGTCTTAGAGAAAGACGGCGATATGGACAAGTCCTTTGACAAATGGCGCGAATATGTACTGAGCTGCGGCTTCGGAGCTCCCTTAGGCAGTGATTTTCCCTCAGAGTTAGGGGGCAATATCCCGACAAGCAAATATTACGACAAACTATACGGCAAAAACAGATGGAAATTCAGCAATATAGTGTCCCTGTCCGTCGGTCAGGGCGAAATCGGCGCCACTCCGCTGCAAATCGCCAACCTTGCTGCCATAATGGCAAATCGGGGCTGGTATAAAATCCCTCATATAGTCAGAGACTCTTCGCCCCACTTTACAGAAAAGCATTACACCATGGTGGACAGCACGCATTTCTCGGAAGTGGTTGATGGCATGTGGCTCGCAGTCAATGCAGGCTGGGGAAGCGGAGGAACAGCCTCCTGGGCAGGCGTGCCGGGCCTCGACATCTGCGGCAAAACAGGCACTGCGCAGAATCCGCATGGAGCGGACAATTCTGTTTTCATCTGCTTTGCCCCCAAGGACAATCCTAAAATAGCCGTTGTGGGTTATGTGGAAGGCGGCGGTTGGGGCGGAAGCACCTCCTGCCCTATCGCCTCTCTATTGGTGGAAAAATATCTCACCGGCTCCATCTCCCGTCCCGACCTCGAACGGCGTATGTTAGACCTTAAATTCATAGAAGATGAATAGGAAAATTGACAGGGGGCTCGGTAAAACCGTGGATTGGCAGTTGGTATTCTACTACCTTCTGTTAGTATTCATAGGGTGGATTAGTATTTATGCCTCCATCCATTCAAGCGAGCCGTCCGGTATCTTCGCCTGGGGCAGTCGGAGCGGAAAACAATTTATATGGATGCTGACATCCTTCGGGATTGCTGCGCTGATTCTTTTCGCAATCAATCCCAGACTTTGGGAGGTTATTTCCGTCCCCGCTTATTTTGTGGTGGTGGCGCTGCTTGTGGCGGTGATTTTCTTGGGCTCGGAAGTGAAGGGCTCTCATTCGTGGTTCCAGTTCGGCCCCGTGAGCTTTCAACCTGCCGAAATCTCCAAGATAACCACCTCGCTCATGTTGGCGACGCTCATGAGCAAAAGCAACTTCTCGTTTAATCGAAGGAAGGATTTTTGGCGCGTGATGCTGGCGGTACTTATCCCCATGCTTATCATTGTGGCCGAAAGCGAAACCGGCTCCGCCCTTGTGTATGTGGGATTCATGTTTGCAATGTTCCGTGAGGGCCTTTCCGGCTGGTATTTGGTAATTATCTTAGCGGCCATTATACTTTTTATACTCACTCTCAAGACTTCTGTATGGGTGGCGCTCATAGTTGTCGGAGTGGCGGCGCTTATCGGGCTTTGGATTATACTGCGCAACTTCAGGCCCCATTCCCGCGAAAGAAGAAGGGCTTTGCCGCTATTGTTTTTGGGAGTGGCAGGGACGGTTATAATGAGCCTGAGCACCAGTTTTGTGTTTGAGAAGGTATTGGCAGAACATCAGCGCAAGCGCATTGAGGTATTGTTAGGTATGACGGAAGATCCTGCCGGAGTCGGGTATAATGTGCGTCAAAGCATGATAGCAATTGGTTCGGGGGGATTTGGGGGAAAAGGATTCCTGCAAGGCACCCAGACCACCTACGGCTTTGTTCCGGAGCAAAGCACCGACTTCATTTTTTGCACGATAGGGGAAGAGTGGGGATTCTTGGGATGTACGGTGGTTATTCTGCTTTATGCCTTTATGATAATACGGATTATCAAGAATTCGGAAAAGAGCAGAGGGGCTTTCACGCGCATATACGGATATTGCCTGGCATCGTGCCTGTTCATGCATTTGCTTATCAATGTGGGAATGACCATCGGGCTTATGCCCGTTATAGGCATCCCCCTGCCCTTCATAAGTTACGGAGGCTCCTCCCTATGGGCCTTTACAATACTTCTGTTCATCTTCATAGCCCTCGACAGGCAGGAAAATAAATACTTCTAAACCTATTCAAAATCTTTCATTAAATTTGCAGGATATTTGGC
>JAAZIW010000087.1 GCA_012800665.1 Rikenellaceae bacterium | reverse complement strand
GGTCTCACCATGTACATTGCTATGAATGTCGCTTAACGAGATTATGGAAGTATATACTTCATCAACCCTTTCAAGCACCTCTGCAGGACCGTACACCGTTACGGAATCCGGCTTGAGCGAAAGGTCTGAAAGCTGGGCATACTGGGCCCTGAAAGCAAGCGCATTGACAGCGCGCACCGGCACCCGCTTGTTGTTCTCGCTAATGAAACGGAAAGAAACTCTGTCGAATAGGAAAGCCTCTACATTTGTGCCTGAACCATAGATTTCAGAAGCGTAGCGCAAAAGTTGATTGGCGGAAATGCTGTAGTAGTCGGCTTCGAGGTGATGCAAGTCTTCGGAAGAGAAAGCTACAACCACGGCTTTCTTGCGCATCATTATGCTCAGAAGCCTGAAACCGGATGCCCTCACGCGTGCGGTCATCGTAATTGCATCGCTTGAGCGCTTCGCTCTGCCCTCTATATTGCTTTCGGCCACAATCTCCATGCTCACAATGCTGCTTTGCGTTTGCGAGAGATTATATATGAGCCAGATGCCGGCAGACAGCAGGAGGCAGACTACAAAGAACGACCAGTTCCGCATCCTGAAAAATCCTAATACTTTTCTTTTTTCTTGGTTTTAGGCTTGCTTTCCTTGGCGGGTTCCGGAGCAGCAGGCTGCTGAGTTGCTGCAGCATCGGTATAATCCTTTTGAATGGAATTTTTGTCTACACGAAGTTTGACATCTCCATCCACCTTGATGAGAACGGTCCTTTCTTCAATTTCCTGAACAGTACCGTAAATTCCACCGGCGGTGACCACCTTATCACCCTTCTGAAGGGACCTGCGGAAGTTTTCAAGTTCTTTTTGTTGTTTGCGCTGCGGACGTATCATAAAGAGCCACATTACCGCAAACATAAGGATTATCATAATCCAGAAAGTGGCTCCTCCACCGGCACCTTGTCCGGCGGGAGCGGTTGCGCCCTGAGCCTGTAAAAAAATGTAAAGTAGATTCATAATTATTCGGTATTGATTAATTTATCGAGTATTCCATTGACGAATGCGCGGCTCTCAGGAGTAGAATAGAACTTGGAGATTTCCACGTATTCATTTATTATTATGCCGGAAGCCATTTTAGGAAAAGCTTCGCTTTCCGCCAAGCCCGCAACTATAAGCGAGAGGTCTGTAGCACAGATGCGGGTACTGTCCCACTTGGTGGTAGTTGCGGCAATACGTGCAACATAGTCATCGTAATTGGCAAAGGCAGTGCGCAAAACTTTTGTTATAAAAGCCTTGTCGCTTTCGGCCTTTTCGGAAAGCTGGCTCATATAAAGCGGAAGAAGCTCCCATTGGGAACCCTTTCCCAGCTCGTCCATTGTCCGGCAACACCAATTAAGGGCATAAGCCAAATCATCGCTCCACCAGATACAGAGGTCTTCTAAAATATCCTCGAGCTCCTCATTATCCTCAAACTCATTCTCAAAAATCGTTCTCCATAATGCGGCATCTTCCTCGAGACTGTCAGAAGGCGACTCCATATATTGCTTGTAATAGTCCCGCGTTTTGATTGAATCGTAGAGATGCCTCAAAAGCACATCATATTGCTCCCAACTAAGTTTTTTCTTTTTTACGATTTTAAGGAAGTCAGGGTCATTTGAAAGAATGGATGCTATGCGGTTGCGAGTGAATTTAAGATTGGGAT
>JAAZIW010000086.1 GCA_012800665.1 Rikenellaceae bacterium | reverse complement strand
CATTTTTTCGGAAGGTATATGTTGATAAAAGGGTCGGTTACATATTGATAAACGTGCTCATGAACTTCCCCCATAGGTTCAGTTATCATATTGCTTTCGCCAGGGCCGAGAGCAATACCGGTTTTGCCTGTCTGTCCATCCGGATACAATCTCAATGTCATTGATGGCTTTGGAAGACTATACCCTAAAGCGCAAATAAGTATTGTTATTGCCAGGGTTAGGATTCGTTTGTTTTTCATAATGAAGTTTTTAGAATCACAATTCTACAAATATAATAAGAGCAGCCAAATGAATATACCCCAAATGAATCAATATTATCCATTATTTAGTCATTTGATTTAAAAGAAGATGGATTATTTCCGGATGCTAAAATTATGATTGTTTATTACATATTGATTTATTGTCACAACTTTAGTAAAAACAGTTCCTTTTTTACCAAAAGATGCAACGAAAAAACCAATCTTCCGAGAAGGTTGATGTGCCTCCTTTGGAAATGGGTGGAGAAACGCTAATTTTTAGTATATTTGTATGTTATGGCAGAAGAAAGCGTACGAGTGCGATGCTCTCGCTGCGGAGGCGAGGAGGAAATGCCCGCCTATAGCATTATAAACACTAAAGAACATCCCGAACTCAAACAGCAGTTATTGGAGGGCAAACTCTTCATTTGGAACTGTTCCCGCTGCGGTACGGACAATTTAGTCAAATACCCGCTTTGGTATCACGACCCCGAGCAAAAGTTGCTTTTGTGGCTCTCTGACGGCATTCCCGAAGTGGAGGCCAAGATGATAGAGATTATTGCTGAAGAAGAGGGCCTGCAAGATTATACCGCCCGCATTGTGGATACGCCCGGGGAGATGATGGAAAAGATAAAAATTTACGATGCCGGCTTGGAAGATATTCCTATGGAAATCTGCAAATATGTTATAACTCAGGAGCTTGGCAAAGAGGTGGATTTTAAGTTTTTCCGGATGGAAGGGGCCGACCATCGCATTTTGCTCACTTATCCAGAAAACGGTGAAATGCAGGTTTTGGGCACTAACTTCAGCGTTTATGAAGATGCGGCCGGAATAGTACGGCGCAATCCAGACCTTTCGGTCGAGGGCCTTGTACGGGTAGACAGCAAATGGCTCTCGCATCATATTCGATAAATTATTAATTCTCAATATTATGAAAGAAAGAATACACACTAAATTCAAAGAACTCTTCGGAGACGGCGGTAGAATCTTTGCCTCTGCCGGACGCATCAATCTGATTGGCGAACACACCGATTATAATGGCGGTTATGTGTTCCCGGGCGCCATAGATAAGGGCATAATGGCGGAAATCAAGCCCAACGGAAAAGACAAGGTTCGCGCATTTTCTCTCGACTACAACGCCGAGTGCGTGTTCGGCCTGAATGAGGAAGACAAGCCGGAAGAACTGTGGGCTCGTTATATCTTCGGCGTTTGTCGCGAAACCATAAAGCGCGGCGGTACCGTTAAAGGTTTCGATTGTGTGTTTGCAGGAGATGTGCCCTTGGGGGCGGGACTTTCTTCCTCTGCCGCTTTGGAAAGCTGCTTCGCTTTTGCCATCAATGAACTGTATCAGAATGGTATAGATAAATTTGAATTGGCTAAGATAGGCCAAAGCACCGAGCACAATTACTGCGGTGTGAAGTGCGGAATAATGGACCAGTTTGCCAGCCTTTTCGGAAAGAAGGACCATCTTATTCTCCTCAACACTAAAACCTTGGAACACAAGTATTACCCATTCAATCCCGTCGGCTATAAATTGGTGCTTATAGATTCCAAAGTAAAGCACGAGTTGGCTTCCAGCGCTTACAACAAGCGTCGCGCTTCCTGCGAAAATGCAGCCAAGGCCATCAGTAAAAATCATCCCGAAGTGGAATTTTTGAGCGATGCCAAGCGCATATGGCTTGAGGAGGTGAAAGGACAAATCCCTGCAGAAGATTTTTTGAGGGCTCAATATGTAATCGGCGAGATGCAAAGGGTTTTGGATGTATGCGATGCCCTCGAGCGCGGTGACTATGAAACCGTTGGAGAGATGATGTATCAAACGCATTTCGGCCTCAGCCATTTGTATGAGGTTAGCTGTGAGGAGTTGGATTTCCTCAACAAGCTTGCCCGCAAGATGGATGTATGCGGTTCGCGCGTAATGGGAGGCGGCTTCGGCGGTTGTACCATCAATCTTGTGAAAGATGAGCTTTACCAGCCGTTTATAGATGCTGCAAAGAAAGAGTATGCGGCAAAATTCGGCCACGAGCCCATGGTATACGATGTTGTGGTTAGCGACGGAGCGCGCGAAATCAAATAAAATACCGGATAATGATCGCTCACGCCCGCAAGGTAGCGTGGGCCGGAAAAAGTACGGCGGGGTTTTACTCCGCCGTAACTGTCTTTGACGGACAGCTGCGGCAGCGCCATGATATACTCTCTCCCCTCCAAGCCCTCCAAAATCGGGCAACCGTCTATCTTCTCCCATCTCCCCTGAAACTTTATGGTGCCGAGGGTGGCGAAAATCTTCGGCCAAGCCTTTCTTCCGTTATCGTCTTGCGGTTCCTTGCCTCTGTCGGCTTGCAAATTAGCGGGGCTCTTTACCTCTTCATTGAAATCGCCTATCGCCATTATCTGGCCGATTCCTTCTGCCTTGAGCGAGTCTACAAGAAATCGCAGTCTGTCCATGGCAGTTTGGCGTTTACCTTGCGAGCCCTTGCCAAGTTTGGAAGGATGATGGTTAACAAGAATTGCCAGCGGAGTATTATTTGATTTACCGGCAAGGGGCATTGTGTTGTCGTTGCACGGTTCCAAAAGCGCAAGCAGAATATCGCGGGTGGATATTATATGCCCTGCGTTGTCGTAAAGATGACAGGGTTTGGAAGAGAGCAGACGAAAGCGTGTGCGGCGGTAAAGAAGGGCGCAGTCTATGCCTCTGCTGTCCGGCGAATCGTAATGCACTATGGAATAATCCGCTTTGCGAAGAGGAGTTGTATAAATAAGAGCCTTTAACACATCTATACTGCCGATTTCGGCAAATCCCACAATATCCGGCAAGCCTCTGAAATAATCTCCCGAAAGAAGAATAATCTTAGCCACAGCGGCACATTTGCTATAAAAACGCCTCTTGCTCCAATTATGCCCCTCAAACTCCCCCTCGCGGAAAAAATTCTCCACATTCCAAAACATCACCCTTAGGGTGTCCTCTTTTGCAGGCGCGATTGCAGATTCAGCTTGTAGACATACACCCTCAATCTCTCCACAAAAAGCCGAGAGACACCTAAAAAACAATATAGGCACTAAGCGAATCATGCCATGAATATGCGGGGATTTTTATTTTATTCACTTCAAAAACAGAAAAATGTTTTTTTATCTGTAACTTTGTGCCCTTAAAAAAACAGAAATGAGCCTTAAATGTGGAATAGTGGGCCTGCCCAACGTTGGTAAATCCACTCTTTTCAATTGCATAAGTTCCGGTAAAGCACAAGCCGCCAACTTTCCTTTTTGCACCATAGAGCCCAATCTGGGCATTACTAATGTGCCCGACCGCAGATTGGATGCGCTAAGCGAAATCTGCAAGCCGGACCGCACCATCCCCGCAACTGTGGAGATTGTGGATATCGCCGGCTTGGTAAAAGGCGCAAGCAAAGGAGAAGGTCTTGGAAATCAATTCCTTGCGAACATCCGCGAGTGCGATGCCATTCTTCATGTGCTGCGTTGCTTCCAAGATGATAATGTGGTGCATGTGGACGGCTCGGTAGACCCTGTGCGCGACAAAGAGGTGGTGGATTTGGAGCTCCAAATTAAAGACTTAGAGACAGTTGAGCTCCGCATAAGCAAGACCGAAAAGGTGGCTAAACTCGGAGACAAGGAGGCAAAAAAGACTTTCGAGCTGTTGAAGCGTTATAAGGCCGCCCTTGAGCAAGGGCAAAATTGCCGTAGCGTAGCTCTATTGAATGAAGAGGAAGAGCATATCGCCAAGGGCCTGTTTCTGCTTACCAACAAGCCGGTTATGTATGTGTGCAATGTAGATGAGGCCTCCGCCTCCAAAGGCAACGCATATGTAGAGGCTCTGCGCAAGGCAGTTGCGGAAGAAAATGCTGAAATTTTAGTGATTGCCGCCAAGACCGAGAGCGAGATTGCCGAAATTGAGGATTTTGAGGAGCGCAAGATGTTCCTGGAAGATTTAGGTCTTCAAGAATCCGGAGTTGTCCGCCTGATTCAAAAAGCCTACCGCCTGCTCGGTTTGCACACCTTCTTTACCATCGGCTCTGATGAATGCCGCGCATGGACCATCCGTGTAGGCGATAAAGCCCCTAAAGCTGCAGGTACAATACACACCGATTTCGAAAGAGGTTTTATACGCGCAGAAGTGATAAAGTATGAAGACTTCGTTGCTCTTAAATCGGAAAGCGCTTGCCGTGCCGCCGGAAAACTCTCCACCGAAGGCAAAGACTACACAGTCCAAGACGGCGATATAATACACTTCCTCTTTAACGTTTAGTGCATAGCGCAGCGAAGGCGAACGCTTCAAAGTTCCAAGCCCGAATAAGCGAGTTGTAGTTGATAAAGTACTCTCGCAGCATTTACCCTTGAGCGCGTTGCAGTGCTCGATAACATTTAACATCCATAATAATTTACCTTTTTTAGTAAACTTTTTTAGGACGAAACATTGAGCGTAAAATGTAACTCGCTGACTATCACCGAAATCCTTAAAGAACACCCGAAAATTTGGCTGACCTTGTTTGATGATCTGCCTCATTATCAACACTTTCCATTTTACGCTTGCTTTGCGGATTGCAGGCAGGAAGGCCTTAGAGTAACTTTTCAGGCTGAAACACAGAGAAAAGGATGCGCGGACAGCAGTTAAGGCGCCTTTACGTTAAGCAGAGCTAAAGACCTGACGAGAAAGCCGAGCGGATTACCTTGCAATCAGTAGCTTGCCCTAAGCTTTGTCGCCTGCTCAATGCAGAGGGCTTTGAGGAGCGGCGGTAAGACAGTGCGGCTGATGCAGGCAATGCGCCTTTGCGTCCAAGCGTGGCGGCAGTTGCTTCAGCAAAGGCGAACGGCTGCTCCTCCAGGGACCCGTGCCACCCTCGGCATCGTAAGAGGGGCGGACCATGAAGCGAAGCGAAATGGTGGGGTCGAGCGTAGCGAGACGGTCTTCGGAGGAGGCAGCCGGCGCCGCAGTAAACCACGCAGGAAACGGTGAGGTGGGCCGGATTAGAAGAACTTGTCGCGATTGTCTTTCACGTCGTAAATCTCACTCATTACCGGAAGCACCATCTGAGTGGTGTATTGAGCCTTCTGACGGGCCTGAGCGTCGGCATCTTCCTCGGTAAAGAAGCTGCCCGTGCTGCGGGAATTCACGCGGACAATATAAGTTGACCTGCCGCCTGCAACGGGTCCGCTCACCTTGCCTTCCTCAGCCGCAAAAGCAGCTCCCACAAGAGCGGGATCAAAACTGGCGGCAAGAGTGGAGAAACTGAGGTCCGGCGCATTGACAACGCTGGTGCCGAGAGCATCTGCCATCTCCTCAAGCGTGCTGAGTCCTTTTATCTTTTCGGCTATTTCCGCCTTTCGAGCTTCAGCCAACTTCTCGGAATAAAGCTTTTGGCGTATACTCTGCTCTACCTGTGAAAGAGGAGCGGGGCCTTCCTTGTGAACCGTCTTAACGGCAACAATAAAGAAATAATTATTGCTTACGGTAATAATGTCAGATGCTTTGCCTGCCTTAGAGTCGAAAACCCAACGGGTAACCTCCTTGGCCTGGTCGATGGAGCCGTAAGAAGAGGTGCCTTCGTTTACATTCAAACGATGCGAATAAACACCGAGAGAGTCAACAGCCGCCTTATAGCCCTCATAGCTTTTGCCTGCGATTGAAGCGAACCTGTTGGCCTGCGCGTAATAATCACCGAAGGTCTCCTTGCTTGCAATGGATGCCCTTTCGAGAATGGCCACCTGCTTTTTGAGCACGGGAGCGGTCTTTTTGGAAACCATAACCACATGAGTGCCATATTGGGTATTGATTACCATAGGCTCGCCTACTTTGGCGGTTATCACGCTTTCAAATCCGGGAATCATATAGCTTTGCGTCATCCAGCCGATATTACCCATTTCGCCGTCAGCGGCGGAATTTTGGTCAAGAGAATGCTGAAGTGCGAGATTGGAGAAATTACCTCCGCGCTTAATCACACCGACAAGGCTGTCAGCCGTTTCTTTGGCGTTTAAATCCTGAAGAAGGATATGCTTTACATATACGGAATCCGAAATATTGGCGGTATCCATCACGCGGACCGAGTAGAAAATATTATCATTATCGGAATAGATGGGAGATGGGGCGCTTGTTTTGGCACCGGTAACATAAGCATCCAAATCGGCATTGATGCTTTTGAGTTCCCCTGCCTTATACCAATAATTGCTTAACTGACGATCGGAATTGCGGGAAAGGAACGCCTTCATATTGGTAGTAGAAGCAAACTCGTCATAAACGGCGGTAAGTTTCTCATTGGCGGCTGCAATGTCCTCTGCCGAAGGGGTCACCTCAAACACAACATATTCTATGTCCCTGTTGGCCCTTTGCTCGAAGAAATTCTTATGACGTTTGTAGTATTTCTTAACCTCAGAAGAAGAAACATTGATTGTGGTATCCTCGGCGAAAGGATAATCCACGCTGATGTAGTCTACGTCCGCAGTTGTATTATTGGCTGCAATCATAGCCGCCATTTCGAGACTGTTCAGATAATAGGATTCTGTGAAGAGCGAGCCGTATTTGGCATAATACTGCCCTGTATTGATGCTGTTCTGAACATAGCTCCAATATGTTTGAAGGCGGCCTGTTTCGTCAGCGGGAACCTGATTTTGAACGAAATCCACAAGCACTTGGGGGTCGTATCCCTCCCTTCCGGAGAAAGACTGGAGGATGATGGGAGAGGGGTTGTTGCCCATCGTAAGGTCCAAGAGTTCTGCTTTGCCTACGGTGATGCCTGCATTTTTGGCGTTTTTAATAAAAAGATATTTGTCTATCTGCTCCTGCCATGCGGCGTCACGGATTTGTTTTTGCTGGGCCTCGCTTTGTGCGCTTGACCCCGTCATCATCTCGCTTATCAAAGTGT
>JAAZIW010000085.1 GCA_012800665.1 Rikenellaceae bacterium | reverse complement strand
CGCAGCAGCTCTTACAGCGGCTCCTCTTCGTCCCGCAGCGGCGGCAGTAGTTCATCTTCATATAGCGGTGGCGGACGCAGGTAGTCTTCTTAAATACAAATATTCATGAAAAAGATACTTATTTCGGCAGTTGTTTTTGCAGCCGCAGCCATTTCAGCCGGCGCACAAACCATGTATGATGCCTTAACTTTCGGCAAAGACAATTATTATGGAACAGCCCGCACCATAGGGCTTGGCAATGCGATTACGGCTATAGGCGGCGACCTCGGCACCCTCAGCCTCAATCCGGCAGGCTCTGCGGTGGCCGGTTATTCCCAATTTACGTTTTCACAGGGCCTTACCGTGGCGTCCACCTCATCTTCCTGGGCTTCCGCCTACAACTCTTATGATGAGGCACAAAACTTCATCGGCCGTTTCAATAGCAATAAAACCCGCTATATAATGCCCAATATCGGCTTCTCATTCCGTTTCGATACGGGCAACAGCTCCGGGCTCAAGAGTTGGAATTTTGCATTCCTCTCTACAATGACCAATAATTTCTGTGAAAAATCTTTTGCCAGAGGCTTCAATGCTGTAGGGGACAATGCCCGCTTTACATCATTGGCTGGAGCGCTTGCGACAGGCGCAATGTTCAATTCCGACGGTTTCGGTCATACGATGGACCCCAATATCATCTTTGCCTATAATCCATATAATACCCGTAATTCTTGGAACAATTACGACCGCTGGCAATATATAGTTGCCTATCAGGGAGGATTAATCAATTGGAATGACGATGCCGGCGGCTCTTATTATGGAGCAAATGAGTTGAAGGATGGTCCTTATCCTCTTTTGGACGACAACGGCAATCCTCTCACAGACGATGACGGCAATCCGCTCTTCACCTATTTCTATGGTGTCCCCGGCCGTCTTGCACAAAACTCACAAAGGCTCACCCTCGGAAGCAAGAACGACATCACCATGAATTTTGGTTTTAATGTGGATGATAATCTCTTCTTAGGTTTCAATCTCTCTTTTCCGGTCATAAGTTATCGCTATACCGAGGCCTTTACGGAAAGCGCTGACGACACCTGGCCGGCGGGCGCTACTGTAACACCCGAAGCGGGTACCGGCGACAATAAAGAAGTTTTGGCATCTCAATATTTCAATACCGCCACATACAGATACGACTATGATGCGGATATTTCCGGTATAAATGCCTCTGTGGGCTTCATTTGGCTGCCTACAAACAATCTCCGCCTCGGTGCATCCATCAAAACCCCCACCACATATACGGTTAAGGAAAAGCTTAAAATGCAGATGGATACCCATTACGAACTAAAAAGCTACACCGCCGAAACCCCTATAGGTGAATTTACATACGACTATCGTTCGCCCTATTCCATCAGCACAGGCCTTGCCTGCACCTTTGGAACTTTCGGACTGGTCAGTGCAGACTATCAGATGACCGACTATTCGGTAATGAGATACTCAATAAATGGAGATGACGATTTTATCTTTGAAGATCCTTACGAGGTTACAAACAGGCTCAACGAATTATTCTGCGGTGTAAGCCACTCTCTGCGCGCCGGTGTAGAAGTGCGCCCCCTGCCTTTCCTTGCGCTTCGCGCCGGCTACTCAATAACTACCGACCCCGAGCGCTATTACATAGACAATGAGGGCTATACCGTAGATGCCGCCTATTACGAGAATAATTACAATTTCTACGAGGCCGGCAATGCATATCTTGAAAAGAAGCATTATGTAAAAGCTCCCATAGAAAGCTATTCTGCAGGTTTGGGTTATATCAGCACCGGCTCTTTCTATGCCGACTTTGCTTTCCGCCGCACCCGCTCTGCGAGCTTCTTTTCGCCTTATGTAACTTATCTCGAGGCGACAGACAATAATGGCGATGTTATTCTCGATGCCGACGGCAATCCGTATATGGTGGTTTCTCCGTGTGTCCGCTCAGTTCGAAGCTTGTTTGATGCGATACTCACGGTAGGATGGAGGTTTTGATTTCGATGTGTTTAATATCTAATCTAAAATAATGGAATTTACAGCAAGGCAGATAGCAGATGCGCTAAATGGGACGATAGAAGGGAACCCTGATGCCAAAGTTACTAAGTTTGCTAAAATCGAACACGGAAAGCCGGGAGCAATAAGCTTCTTTGCAAATCCAAAATACGAACAATATGTTTACACCAGCAAGGCATCCGTCTTGCTGGTTAATTCTGATTTTGTCCCCAAGGAAAATGTGGAGGCCACAATGGTAAGGGTGGAAAACGCCTATACCGCTTTGGCGGACCTGCTGAAGTTCGTTAACAACCAGCGCCGGAAGTACCGCTCCCGCATTGCTTTTTCCACATTGCTTGGTTGCGGCATATCCATATGCGCCCGTTTGGGTAAAAAGGTGTCTGTCGGAGATTTCGTGAAGATAGGGCCCCGTACGCGCATAGGCGATTACGGTATCATCCACAGCAATGTTACCATAGGCAGCGATGTTACAATAGGGCATCATGTAATCATTTACCCGGGCGTGGTGATTTATCCCAAAACGGTGATAGGCGATAATTGTATACTTCATGCCGGTTGCATAATAGGGAGCGATGGTTTCGGAAATGCCCCGCAGGATGATGGCACCTGGAAGAAGATAGAGCATCTCGGAGGGGTGATTATAGGGAATGATGTAGAGATAGGCTCAAACACCACGGTCGACCGCGCCATGATGGAAAATACCATTATAGGCAACGGTGTGCGCATAGATAATCTTTGCCAGATAGCGCATAATGTTATAATCGGCGACAATACCGTGATGGCGGCCCAGACGGGTATAGCCGGCTCTACCGAAATAGGCAAAAACTGCATGTTCGGCGGTCAGGTGGGCCTTGTGGGCCATATAAAGATAGCCGACAACACCATGATAGGAGCCCAATCGGGGGTTACACGCAGTGTGCGCAAGAGCGGCACGGTTATAATGGGCACTCCCGCCATAGAGCACAATAATTATTTGCGCAGTTACGCCAAATTCAAGCAAGCAGGGCAAGAATAAAAATAAATTGCTAACTTTGTGCCCAATTATATGAAACAGCAGACATTAAAAAAAGAATACAAATTCGAGGGAAAAGGCCTTCATACCGGAGCCTATTCACGTATTTGTATTAAACCTGCTGCTCCGGGAAGCGGTATCAGTTTTATCAGTGTCGAGAAAGGCGTAGAAATCCCCGCCTTAGCCGAGAATGTTTCCAATACCGCTCGATGTACCCTCCTTTCCAAAGACGGCGCCTCCGTTTCCACAGTAGAACACCTGATGTCGGTTTTTGCCGGTCTTGGTATCGACAATGCCATTGTAGAGGTGGATGGTCCCGAAATCCCCATCCTTGATGGAAGCGCCCGCTATTATGCCGAGGCTATTGTAAAAGACGGTCTGCAAGTTCAAGGAGCCAAGCGTCGTTATTACGAAATGAAGGAATCCGTAGAACTTCGCCACGAGCCCACAGGCAGTTGGGTGCTCGTAGAGCCGGCAGATCATTTTTCTATACATGTCACCTCCGACTTTAATTCGCGTGTGCTTGGAGTGCAAAAAGCTCATTGGGACAATTCTGTGGATTATGTTTCGCAAATTGCAGTATGCCGCACCTTCGTGTTTTTCCACGATGTGCAGCATTTGGTTTCAATGGGACTTGTGAAAGGCGGTGATGTGGACAATGCCATTGTTGTGGTGGAACGTCCCGTCGCTCCGGAGGTGGTTGCAGAGATGGCAGAGAAAATAGGTCGCCCCGGCCTTACCGTTCTGCCTTCCGGATATCTTTCAAATATTAAACTGAACTTTCTTGACGAGTGCGGACGCCACAAGCTTTTAGACCTCATGGGCGACATGATGCTTTGCGGCGGTCATATCCGTGCTCGTATAAGCGCGTACAAACCTGGCCATACTATCAACACTGATACTGCAAAGGCAGTTCAGGCAATTCTTTCACTTTAGAGCTTATGGCAAAAATTCATCCTCTTGCGACAGTCAGCCCCACCGCCAAATTAGGCGAGAACGTAGAAGTTGGGCCTTACGCATTTATAGACGACAATGTAGAGATAGGTGACGGGAGTAAAATCTACCCGCATGCCACCATCTTCGAATATGTGAAGATGGGTAAAGATTGTGCGGTATTCCCCGGTGCAGTTGTGGGAGCTGTCCCGCAAGACCTCAAATTCGAAGGCGAGGTTACCTATGTAGAGATTGGTGACCGCGTAACCATTCGCGAATGCGCCACCATCAACCGCGGCACTGCAGCCAGCGGCAAGCGTGTTACCAAAATCGGAAACGATACCCTGATTATGAGCTATGTGCATATTGCTCACGACTGTAATGTCGGAAATCACTGCATACTCGTAAGTTATGTAGGTATCGCCGGTGAAACCATTGTAGAAGATTGGGCAATACTCGGCGGCAGCACCGTGGTGCATCAGTTTACACGGATAGGCAAGCACGCCATGGTGGGCGGCGGCAGTAAGGTGAATAAGGACATTCCTCCCTATTCCCTTTGCGGTCGCGACCCCATCTGCTATGCAGGCGTAAACATAGTCGGCCTTCGCCGCCGCGGTTTCGAAAGCGAAGTTATCCGCAACATTAAAGATATCTACGACACCCTTTATTTCCAGGGCTTCAATATTTCTGATGCCTGCGCCAAAATTGAGGCAGGCTTCCCCGAAAGTCCCGAAAAGCAGGAAATCTTAGACTTCATCCAAAACTCCAAGCGCGGCATAGTCCGTGGCAATAATGTTCACGATAAAGGCATTTTAGAATAGCCGTGCTTTTGACGACGGCATTCTGTCCCCCTATAGAGTACTTCGCTGTTTTGGCGAGGTACTCTGTCGTTTATATAGAGGCTTGCGAGTCGTATCAAAAGCAATCGTGGCGCAACCGTTGCCGCATTCTCTCCGCAAACGGCCCGCTGGATTTAAGTTTCCCGGTAATACATGCAAGTCCGCCTAAGACCGCCGGCTTGCCTTCATCCGGCGTGCCATCTTCCGACGACCCTTCCGCCAATCTTCCATCTACCGGCGTGCTATCTTCCGACCACCCTTCCGCCAATCTTCCATCTTCCGACAGACTTATAACCAATATAAAAATCGAATACACCACCCCTTGGGTGCCGAAAATGCAAAAGGCGATAGACAGCGCATACGACTCATCCCCTTTCTTTGAATTCTACCGAGATGAGTTTTATGCAATTTTAGACTCCAAACCCGAAACCCTTTGGGAACTTAACATGCAGATAATAAATTGGCTATGCTCGAAAATAGGCATCACCCCCGAAATAAAGCCAACCTCCGGTTTCGCCCCCGAAGCGGAAGAAGATTATCGCGAACTCATCCATCCCAAACGCCCCAATGACATAATGAAGCAACTAGGCCTGGAGCGCCCCTATTGGCAGGTTTTCGGGCAAAAATTCGGCTTCGTGAGCGGACTTTCCGTACTCGATTTGCTCTTCTGTAAGGGCCCCGAATCCATATTGTGGCTCAAATAATCGCTTGGAAAGAAAATATTTTCTATCTTTGCAACGGCGGTAAAATTTACGGCCGTAAAAAAGCAATAAACAACGTTTTTTTGCTATTTACAGATAATTTTTATACCTTTGCACCTGTGATTTGTGAGATAGAGGCCAAAGCGGTCCCTATCTTTTGTTTTATAAGAATATGGATGAGGCAAAACTTAAAGCATGTGTAGAGGCGGCCGCAAAGGAATGCGGCTGCAGTGTGGCGGATGTGATTCTCGATGAAGACAACAACATTGAGGTGATAATATCGCATGAAGGCTCTGTTGTGGGCTTGCAGGATTGCGAGTTTGTGCATAAGGCTGTACTAAAAGCCTTCGACCGCGATATAGAAGATTATTCCCTCACCGTATCCTCGCAGGGAATCTCGGCGGAAGAAGCCGATAAACTCTTAAAAGAAGAAACAATAGAATAAGATAAACATAAATGGACAAAACAGAAAAGATTACTCTGATTGATGCCTTTAAAGACTTCAAGGAAGAGAAGAGCATTGATCGCCCGGTAATGATGGGGGTGCTCAAGGATGTGTTCCTCACCCAATTAGCTAAAACCTATGGCGACAGTGACAATTTTGACGTCATTGTAAACGTAGACAAAGGTACATGCGAAATCTATCAGAACTTCGAGATTGTAGAGGAGATTACGGACCCTGTGAAGGAGATGACATTGGAAGACGTAAAGAAAGACAGCGGAGAAGACGATTACGAGATAGGCGACACCTATACCAAGCTCCTGCCTCTCAGTTCTTTCGGCAGGCGCGGCATCCTCAATATCCGCCAGAATCTTCAAGGACGCATTCTCGACATCGAGAAGGCCAATGTTTATAGAAAATATAGCGAGAAGGTGGGCGAAATCTTCACCGGTGAGGTTTACCAGACCTGGAGCCGCGAAGTTCTCATTTTGGATGAGGACGGCAACGAACTGCATATCCCGCGTGACGAGCAGATTCCTGGAGAGCATTTCAAGAAAAACGACACCGTCCGCGCCATCATCAAGAGCGTGGAGATGCGCAACAACACCACTCCTTACATCACCCTCAGCCGCACCTCTCCGCAGTTTTTGGAAAGGCTTTTCGAAATGGAAGTTCCCGAGATTGCAGACGGTCTTATTACCATCAAGAAAGTTGTACGCGTACCCGGCGAGCGGGCAAAAGTGGCTGTAGAGTCCTATGACGACCGCATCGACCCGATTGGCGCTTGCATAGGCGTCAAGGGCGGCCGCATCATCGGCATAGTGCGCGAACTTCGCAACGAAAATATAGATGTCCTCCAATGGACCTCCAACCAGAAACTCCTTATTCAAAGGGCGCTTAATCCCGGGCGAGTATCCCGTATCGACATGGGTGAGAGCCCGGAGGAAAAGGTGAAGGTTTATATGCAGCCGGAGGAGGTGCAGAAGGGTATCGGTCGCGGAGGAGTTAATGTGCAGTTGGCAGGTATGTTAGTGGATCGTGAGATAGAAGTTTGGCGCGAGGCCGCCAAGGGAGAAATCATTGAAGATGAAGAAGACGTTGCACTCGACGACTTCACTGATCCCGAATATGGCATAACCATCGACGGCTGGATTATTGATAAACTTAAGAGCATAGGTTGCGACACAGCCAAGAGCGTGCTTGCAATCGATCCGGATGAGCTCGCCAAGAGGGCGGACCTCGAAGACGAAACCGTTGAGGAGGTACGCAGAATACTTGCAGCAGAATTCGAGGAATAATTTAAAGAAAAGAAATTAGCCAATGGCAGAAATACGAATAAATAAAATAATGCGGCAGTTCAATATCGGCTTGAACGACCTTGTGGATTTTCTCCACAAGCAGGGAGCTGAAGTTGAAGCAAATCCTAATGCGAAAATATCGGATGAATATCTTCCTTTCATAGAAAAGCAGTTCGGGGCAGACCTTAAGGCCGCCCAAGAGGCAAAGGAAAGAGCTATAAAGATGTCCGACATACTTGAGCAAAGCGGGCGCAAGGCCGAAGAGCCTGAGGATGAGGAGCCGGAGAGCGTAACCATAATCCGCACGACCACCTTTGCTCACAAGCGTGAGGAAAGCGTGCCGGAGCCTGCGCCTGAAGTAGCGAAGGAGGTTGCTCCCGAGTCCGCACCTGAGCCTGCTCCTGCTCCTGCACCGGAGCCTGTCGCAGCAACTATCGTAAAGCCGGAGGCGAAACCGGAAGCTGATCCGGAAACGGCGCCAGAGGTTGCAGGACCCGCCAAGCAGCCTGAAATGGTTGAGCCGGAAAAGCCGCTCGCTTCTGAAAAAGCAAAAGAGCCGTCCAAAAAGCCTGATGCTGAAGTTGCGTCCGAGAAACCTCAAGCCACGGAAAAGCCGGCCGCTCCGGCAAAAAAGACTCCTGAAAAGAAAGTTGCTTCTGCAGAAGAACCTGCAGCTCCTGCTAAAGAAGAGCCTAAAAAGGCTGCTCAGCCTGAAGCTGAATCCGTAGCAGCAGAAAAACCCGCAGCCGAACAAAAACCCGCTCCGAGCTCTACGGCGAAGGCCGGAAAGGATGCTCCGGGGAAATTAAAGGTGCTCGGCAAAATCGACCTCTCTCAATTTGAGAAAAAGCCCACAAAGAAGCGTGAGCGCATCAATAAAGGCACCCAAAAGGTGGATGTGGCAAAGGCGGGGCAGAACATATCCCGAAATCAAGGCCGCGACAGGAATCAACAGTCCCAGCAGAATGCCGGAAAGGGACGTCGCAGTCGCGAGCGTTTCAAGCCTGCCATGAGTGAGAGCGAAATCGAGGAGATGCAGAAGGAGATTCAAAAGCAGGTAAAAGAAACTTACGCTAAGATGAATGAGCCGGCCAAGAAGACCAAGTTTGGTGCAAAATACCGTAAGGAAAAGCGCGAGCTTGCCGCTCAGCGCACTCAGGAGGAACGGTCCGAGGCCATGGCGGATAAAAAAGTACTCAAGGTTACCGAGTTCGTAACAGTGAACGACCTTGCGGTGCTTATGAACAATACTCCTGTAAATAAGGTTATTGGCACCTGCATGAATTTGGGTCTTATGGTTTCCATAAATCAGAGATTAGACGCCGAAGCTCTCGTGTTGGTGGCGGAAGAATTTGGTTATAAAGTGGAATTTATAGGGGCCGAACTCACCAACGAAATAGAAAGCATTCAGGAAGCGGACAGACCCGAAGATTTAGAGGAACGTCCGCCGGTGATTACCGTTATGGGTCATGTGGACCACGGTAAAACCTCTCTTTTGGACTATATCCGCAAGGCCAATGTAATTGCAGGCGAGGAGGGAGGTATCACCCAGCATATAGGAGCTTACAATGTCAGGCTGGAAAGCGGACGCCGCATCACCTTCCTTGACACCCCCGGCCACGAAGCCTTTACGGCCATGCGTGCCCGCGGAGCTCAAATGACAGACTTGGTGATTATCATAATCGCAGCAGACGATGCGGTGATGCCCCAAACCGTGGAGGCCATCAATCATGCTCAGGCGGCAGGCGTACCAATGGTATTCGCCATCAATAAGATAGATAAGCCCGGCGCCGAGCCTGAAAAAATCTACCAGCAACTTTCTCAAATGAACATTCTCACAGAGGCATGGGGTGGAAAATATCAAAGTCAGGAAATCAGCGCCAAGAAGGGCCTTAATGTGGATAAACTGTTAGAAAAGGTACTGCTCGAAGCTGATGTTCTCGAACTCAAGGCAAATCCGAACAAGTTGGCGAGCGGCGCTATCATAGAGTCCTCACTCGACAAAGGTCGCGGTTATTTGGCTACGCTGCTTGTTCAGGAAGGAACTCTCCGTCAAGGTGATGTCATCCTTACCGGAAGCTACTACGGCCGTATAAAGAATATGTTCAACGAGCGTGGTCAGGTTGTTCAAGAAGCCGGTCCATCCAACCCTGTTAGTGTTTTAGGACTTAACGGGGCTCCCGCAGCAGGCGAAAAATTCAATGTGATGCAGGATGAACGCGAGGCTAAGAATATCGCAGGCAAACGCGAACAACTTATCCGTATCCAAGGCATCAAGACACAAAAGCACCTCACCCTCGAAGAAATCGGCCGCCGCATCAGCATAGGCAACTTCAAGGAACTGAATATAATTGTCAAAGGCGATATGGATGGTACAGTAGAGGCCTTGTCTGACGAGCTCATCAAACTAAGCACCGAGGAAATACGAGTGAATGTAATTCACAAGGCTGTAGGAGCTATAAGTGAAAGCGATATCCTGCTTGCAGATGCATCGGATGCCATTATCATCGGCTTCCAAGTGCGTCCAACCGTAGAGGCACGCAGAGCCGCCGAAAGAGAAGGCATCGAAATCCGCTTATACAGCGTTATCTACGATGCCATCAAAGAGGTTAAGGATAGTATGGAGGGTATGCTCGAGCCGGAGGAGAAGGAAGAAGTGATTGCTACCGCCGAGGTCAAGCAGCTTTTCCATATCAGCAGGATTGGCACTATTGCCGGCTGTATAATGCGTGAAGGCAAGATGGTGCCGAAGGCTCAAGTGCGCTTAATCCGTGATGGTATTGTAATCTATACCGGCGTCCTCGCTTCGCTCAAGATAGGCAAAGACGATGTCAAAGAAGTTGCCGCAGGAAAAGAGTGCGGTATGAGCATAGCGAATTTTAACGACATAAAAGAGGGCGACTTCATAGAAGCCTTCAAGATTGTAGAAATCAAGCGAACGCTGTAATTTCTTGCAGATTCTTGTAAGTTCTTGCAGATTGTAATTCTGCCACAGGATAGAGCGCTTCCGGCCCTTCCCACCGTTTCCTGCGTGGTTTCCTGCGGCGCCGGCTGCCTCCTCCGAAGACCGTCTCGCTACGCTCGACCCCACCATTCCGCTTCGCGATAGCACTTCGTGGCTCCGCTTCGCTTCATGGTCCGCCCCTCTTACGATGCCGAGGGTGGCACGGGTCTCTGGAGGAGCAGCCGTTCACCACCCCTCCGCTCCTACCGGTCACTATATGGATTCGGAAAAACTGCGGTGAAAAGCTCAAGCATAAAATCGAGCGTAAAATGGAACTCTCTGACTATCAGCGAAATCATGAAAGAACACCCGAAAATTTGGCTGACCTTGTTTTATGATCTGCCTCATTATCAGCACTTTCCATTTTACGCTCGATTCGCAGGTGCACCACACATCTGCTTTTGACATCTTGTGTACGTGTTTTTTGTACTATCAGTTGTATTTTACGCTCGATTCGCAGGTGCACCACACATCTGCTTTTGACATCTTGTGTACGTGTTTTTTGTACTATCAGTTGTATTTTACGCTCGATTTGTGAATTGAAGACTGGGCTGGTTTTAGGACCATTTATTGTATCATGGCGGGGCGTTTTGGGCGTTTTTTGCTTAGGTACTTAGGACGCGTTTCTCTATCCATCCACCACGTTAGGGCTACTGCCAAACAACGATATATCAAGTGCTGACTCAAGTTTGGCAATCGTTTCCAAAGTAAGATTTTCCTTGCCTTTCAGAAGAAGGGAAACATATTGTTGCGTGCAGCCTATTTTTGAAGCGAGTGCGGTTTGCGTAATGTTTTCCGCTTTCATTTTCGCACGAACCTTTATTGCAATATGCATGGAATATTTCATCCATCCCCAGTTATCTCTATTCTCTGCGGCTTCTTTTTCCCATGTGTCATTTTGGCTCTGATTGGCCTTTATTACATCAATTATTTTAGGCATTTCCTGATATGTTTTTAAATCCATCCACATAGTCGCCATCATAGACAACTAACCATTATCTTTCAATATTTATGGTTAAGAACATTGTGATGCAAACATAAATATAATCTTCGGGTTGTACAAGTAGCACTTGTAATTCATTGCTTTAATCAGATTCTATGCACAGGGTGACTTTTGCTCTTAATAGTCCGGAAACTAGCATAATATTGCACAGGGTGACTTTTGCTCTTAATAGTCCGGAAACTAGCATAATAT
>JAAZIW010000084.1 GCA_012800665.1 Rikenellaceae bacterium | reverse complement strand
TTACCGACCTTTCCGAGGGGGAGATGCTCCAACAGGAAAAAGCTTTTTCAGGAAATATTTCCGAAGAGGATTATTTCAAGATAATATATTGCAAAACCGCATCTTTATTTGAACTTTCCTGCACTGCAGCCGCCAAAAGCGTAGATGCCCCTCCCGAGTTCTTTTCTGCCGCTTCCGATTACGGCAAGGCTGTAGGGATGGCTTATCAGATAAAAGATGATATTTTGGATTATGACGGTTTTGATTTGGGCAAGCCGGTGGGGGTGGATCTTCAGGAGGGGAAAATTACCCTACCGCTGCTTGGAGCCCTTAAAGGCGCTTCCAATGCCGATGAAATAAGGCAGATGGTATTGGACATCCCTTCGAATCCTCAAAACAGGCAGGTGGTAGCAGACTTTGTAAAGACTGGCGGCGGGGTGCAATATGCACAGGAAGTGCTCCGCGATTATGTTTCGAAGGCGATTGATGCTTTGTCCAAGTTGCCGCCTTCCAAAGAAAGAGATTATTTAGAACAATTTGCACGGCTTAATGAAATGCGTACAAAATGAGATTTGCAGAATTGTCAGGAAATGAGCCTATTGTAAAGGCAATGGCGGGAATGGTCGATTCCGGCAGGGTGCCGCATGCCATAATGCTTCACGAAAACAATGGCGGCGGGGGCTTCGGCTTGGCCATGGCCTTCCTGCAATATCTTTATTGTTCTTCACGCAGTGATGGCGACTCCTGTGGGGTATGCCCGAATTGCAATAAAATTTCTAAATTCATCCATCCTGACATTCGCTTTGCGTTTCCTGTAGTGCTTTCAGGCTCTTCCGGCTCTACAGTATCTCCAAGCGAAGCTTTTTGGGGAGATTTCCGGACCCTTGCGCTCGAAAATCCGCGTTTTACCGAGCAAGAGCTGTATGCTGCATTTGGTTTTGAGGGGAAAAAACCTGTAATTTCCGTGGCGGAGGCAAATGCTCTTTTGCTCTCTCTGTCCATATATTCTCTTGAAGGGGGTTACAGTTCTGTCGTGATTCTTTTTCCCGAAAAAATGAATCTGTCGGCATCCAATAAACTGCTTAAAATGTTAGAGGAGCCACCGGCAAAAACTCTTTTTCTGCTCATAACCCATGAGCCCGAAAAGCTGCTGCCCACCATTGTGTCGCGCTGTCAGATGTTCCGCGTGGCCTCACCCTTAGTTTCTGACGCTGCTTCTTATGATGACTCCGGTATGCTCGCCTCGCTTATGGATGCTCTGATTGCGCGCGACCTTATGACGGCGCTATCTGTAGGAGAGCAATTGGCCGCACTGCCTTCGCGCGAGAGCGCCAAAGGCTTCTGCCGCTATGCCGCTGAAAAACTCCGCCGCGTTTTTCTTTATCAGCAGGGCTTGGCTCAACTCTCTGAGGACGACGCAGAGGCATCCGGATGGGCTTTATCCTTGAATCCTCGTTTCTCACGCATGACTTTGGGGATTTTAGACCGCACCGTGCAGCTTATAGACCGAAATGTAAATCTTAAGATTCTCTTCACCGATTTGGTGAATGGAATGTATATCAATATATAAAATGGAAAAAATTAAAATAGATTGTAATAGAGGCGTTGTGGCTGTGCAAGACCCTTCAAGCGGTGAAGTGAATTTCACTTACAAGGAAGGTTGTTGCAAACTTCGTGACTATAATTACCTCAAAGGCGTGCCGGACCAGACCGCTAAAGATCTTTTTGAGGTGCGCTTCAAGAATACTCGTAAAGATATATATCGTAATGCTTCCGGACAGAATGTGGCGCTTGGCGACATGGTTATCGTAGAGGCGGCCACCGGTTGCGATTTAGGCATAGTTACCCTCGAGGGACCGCTTGTGGCCAAGCAGATGAAGTTGAAGGGAATAAGTCCTGATAATGAATTCAAGCGCATCTACCGTAAGGCGAAGCAGTCTGATGTGGAAAAGTGGCAGGAGGCCATCTCCCGCGAACAGTCCACAATGATTCAGGCGCGCAGGATTGCCGCCGAAATGGGTTTGGAGATGAAGATAGGGGATGTCGAGTTTCAGGGAGACGGCTCCAAGGCCATCTTTTATTATATTGCAGATGGCAGGGTGGATTTCCGACAACTCATAAAGGTGT
>JAAZIW010000083.1 GCA_012800665.1 Rikenellaceae bacterium | reverse complement strand
GAAATGGATGGATTCCCTATGTGATATCCTATCTTCATTTACAAAAGACAAATTTAACACTATTTTTACTATTTTCCTCATGGTTTTTGTTACTTTTGTAAAATATATGGAATATGCCTGCGGCCTGCAGGCGAACTCAAGTAAAGATTTTTTAGTAAATTTGTAAAATAATACTTTGTTAAGATGAAACGCACTTTATTTTTAAGCATCCTTGCCATTGCAGGCATGCTGGCTGTTTCCTGCAAGAATCAGAAAACAGAAGTTACAGAAAGCGAAACCACTGAGAGCATCGCCGGAAAGGGCGACATCGTATATTTCAATCTGGATCGCATTCTGGAAGAATACGATATGGCCAACGACTTGCGCAGCGTTGTAGAAACAAAAATCAACAGCATTAATCAGGAGGTAAACCGTCGCGGCAGCAAACTTGAAAAGGATATTAAAGAATTCCAGGACAAGATAGACAAGGGACTCCTTACCCGCAGTACGGCTGAAGTACAAAGCGGAAACCTCCAGAAGAGGCAGAATGAATTTCAGCAGTTTGCAGCTCAAAAACAGCAGGAAATAGCCGAAGAGCAGCAGGTTATGATGAATCAGCTTGCAGATGCCATTCACAGCTATCTCGTAAAATACAATGAGGACAAGCAGTTTGCCATGATACTCACCACTCAAGGCAATATCCTTCCCGCTCCTGTGGCAGTTGCAGATACCGACCTCGATGTTACAGATGACATACTCACTGGCCTCAATGCCGAATATGTAAAGAGCAAAAGTCAGTCGGGGAAAAAATAATCCGTCTTGAAGATAGCCATACTGTCGTGCTTCTACCCGTACAGGGGTGGTATTTCCCAATTCAGCGCATGTATGTTGCAAGAGTTTGGGAAAGAGCATGATGTGCGTGCTTTCAACTTCAAAAGACAATATCCTTCCTTGCTGTTCCCGGGTAAAACCCAATATGTAAGTGAAGATGACAATGCCGCTAAGGTAGAGTCCGAAAGGCTGCTAGACAGCGTAAACCCCTGCTCTTGGAGGCTCACTGCAAGAGAGATTCTGAATTGGGGGCCTGATTTAGTAATTATCGCCTGGTGGATGAGTTTCTTCGGCCCGTCCATGGGCAGGGTTGCAAGGTATCTTAACAAAAGAGGCGTAAAAACCGTGGGGCTGATTCACAACGCCCTTCCGCATGAAGCTCATTTTTGGGACAAGCCCCTTACCCGATATTTCCTTAACGGCTGCAATGGTTTCATTACATTGAGCTCAGAAGTGCAGTCTGCCCTGCTCAAATTAGGACCATATAAAAGCAAACAGCTTTTCCATCCTGTTTACTCCCAATTCGAGGAAGCTGTTCCCCGCGCTGATGCCGAAAAGGCCCTTGGCATCCCGAGCGGTAAAAAAAATCTTCTCTTCTTCGGTTTGATAAGAAAATACAAAGGCTTGGATATACTGATAAAGTCCTTCGGCTTGCTGCCGGAAGAGTACAGGCTGATAATTGCGGGAGAGCCCTATGGGAGTTTTGAAGAATATGCGGCTCTTATAAAAGAAAGCCCCTCAAAAGAAAGAATACATTGTTTTCTCTCTTATATAGCCGATGAAAAAGTGAAAAAATTCTTTTCCGCAGCTGACCTATCGGTACTTCCCTATCGGAGCGCAAGCCAAAGCGGAATAATTGCCGTTTCGTATAATTTCGGAGTGCCTGTGGCAGTGACCGACAGCCTGAAGAAGGAGGTGGAAGCTGCGGGCACGGGGATTGCAGCAGAAGACATAACGCCCGAAGCTCTGGCAGATGCCATAAAGAAGTTTTTCGGGACTTCCGGCTTGCAGCAGAAATGCAGGCAAAACATTAGAAAAGAATTGGACAGGCTGAGTTGGAATAATTTCTGCAGGTCCTTTTTGGATTATACCGATAAATTATGAAAAAATTTGCGCTGATATTGCTTATTCTTCTTGCGGTGCCTGTAGCGGCGCAAGATTACGAGGTGCCTCAAATTTCGGTATCAAAAGATAAGGTAAGGGTGGCAGGCATAGCCTATTACGCACATGTGGTTACGGCGAAGCAGACACTCTATTCAATCAGCAAGGTTTATGGCGTAAGCATTCAGGATATCTACGATTCAAACAAGAACCTCAATCTCGAAAGTGAAGGTCTCAAAATCGGCCAGGTGCTTTTAATCCCCACTGAACCTCTCGCACGTGAGGAGCCCGCGGCGGAAGAAGCGCAGATGCCCGGCAGGGCCCTTTTCCCGCAAATGAGAAAGAGCGAAGATGCCGCTTTGCAGGGCGAAGAAGACAAGCAAGGTCTTGAATTGATAAATATTGCAGTATTATTGCCTTTCAATACCGGAGGTGCGCCGGACGATAAAAGCATTGACTTCTACTCCGGAGCATTGTTGGCCGCCCGTGACCTTGGGAACAAAGGCATAAACATCAACCTGAGCACATACGACATTTCCGGAGAAAACATTTCCTCTTCGATGCTCAGGGATGCCGACTTGATTCTCGGCCCCATCTCAGAAAGAGAGGTTTACAGCGCCGCAAGCATCTGCCCGTACGGCAAATATATAATCTCTCCGCTCGAGCCCAAAACTGCCGGCATGGTTGACACTCTCAGGGTAATCCAGGCTCCCACGCCTACTGCGGCTCAAGCAGAAGATGCCGTGCGCTGGGCTATAAGCGATATGGCTCCTGGCGACTCCCTCATACTTATTCGCGAAAAAGGCAAGCCGCTTAGCGGAATACCTGCAACCATGCTTTCTGTTCTGAAGGCCTCCGGTATGCGCTACTCCACCCTGTCTTATGATCTTTTGTCGGGGCTTCAGATTCAGCCCGTCTTTGTAGAGCGCTCCAGCCCCTACGGGACCACCCGCTATCTTATAGCATCCGATGAGGAATCTTTCATCAATGATGCTGTACGCAACATCAATTTAATGGCCTATAAAAAACAGGATGTAGTGCTTTACGGCCCATCCAGAATACGCAGCTTCAGCACCATAGAAACCGAAAACCTCCACAATATAAGCACACACGTATCCTCTACGTATCAGATAGATTATGCCAGGCCGGAAGTTCTTGCTTTTGTAATGAGTTACAGGGCCCTGTTCGGATGCGAACCCAATTCCTTTGCATTCCACGGCTATGACTGCCTGAACTACTTTGCTACAATGTGCGCACGCTTTGGAAACGGATGGTTCGGAAGGCTCCCGAGCGAAGACGGAAGCGGTCTGCAAACCGACTTCTCGTTCGAGCATACAAACGGCACGGGACAAATCAATACAGCCATACGCAGAGTGGTTTATACGCCTGATTTTAAGATTACACTTCAATAATATGAAAAAGTTCTCTTGCATACTGCTCACGGCTCTGCTTGTGAGTTCGACGGCTTTCTCCTCCGATTTCTTTTCCAAGCATTTCGAAAACGCCACCCTGAGATTGGACTATATTTTTTCGGGCAATGATACTTCACAGCACATCAGTTTCATGCAGGCCTACAAAACTAATATTTGGGCAGGAAGGAGGACAAATCTGCAAAAACCGCTTTTGGCAGGAAACGGACAAATCTGCGTAAAAGACGCCGCCTCGGGAGAAGTGCTCTATACCAACTCTTTCTCCACCTTATTTCAAGAATGGCAGAATACCGAAGAGGCCACCAAAGTTACCAGGGGCTTCGAAAATTGCTTTCAAGTTCCCTGGCCCAAAAAGCCGGTAATAATCACCGTAACTCTTACCGACAAATATCAGCAGATAAGCGCCAGCCTTTCGCACCCGATAGACCCTGAAGACATACTCATCAGACCCCTCAAAAGCAAAAGCTCTTACAGGCAGATTCATGGCGGAGGCAATTACGACAGCCGTATAGATGTGGCGGTAATAGGCGACGGCTATTCTGCGAGAGATCAACAGAAGTTTCATTCGGATGCATTGCGCGCCGTCACTGCAATAATGAGTCACGAGCCATTCAAAGGCATGGAAAACAGGTTCAATTTTATCGCCGTGAGTTCAATTTCCAGGGATTCAGGAGTTTCTATTCCGCATGCGGATAAATGGAAGGACACTTCTTTCTCCAGTCACTACGACACCTTCTATTCCAAACGCTATCTCACTACATCGAGCATGCGCACGCTGTATAACCAGCTGGCAGCCATACCCTTCGAGCATATAATAGTGCTGGCTAATACCGGCGAATACGGCGGGGGCGGCATATATAATTCGCTTGTTATAGCATCCAGCGACCATCCCACTTTCGAGGTGGTATTAGTGCACGAATTCGGACACGGCTTCGGAGGACTTGCAGATGAATATTATTACGACGATGAATATTCCCTTATGTATCCGTCCGGCGTTGAGCCATGGGAGCCGAACATTACCACTCTTACCGATTTCGGCAGCAAATGGAAAGATATGCTAAGCCCCGGAACCTTCATCCCCACCCCTCCCGATTCAATTGAGAGAAATAATGATGTACGCCGCATCTGGAACACCCTTTCAAAAGAAGAGAAGGAGTCTCTCAACAATAAGATAGGGGTATATGAGGGTGGAGGCTATCAGTCGAAAGGAGTATTCCGTCCCGTACAGGAATGCCGCATGAAAATCAACGAGTGTGAGAATTTCTGCCCCGTTTGCTCAAGGGCTATCGTAAGAATGGTAGATTATTATACCGGTAAATAGTTTCTATTTCTTACGGAAATAGATTTGCACCGGGCAGCCTGTAAGCTCGAAATTTTCGCGCAATTGGTTTTCTACGAAACGCTTGTAAGGCTCCTTTACATATTGCGGCAGATTGCAGAAGAACGCAAATGCGGGAAACTTTGTGGGGAGCTGAGTGATGTACTTGATTTTCACATATTTGCCCTTCGTGGCGGGAGGAGGGGTCTCCGCTATTATGGGCAGCATGACATCATTCAGGCGGGCTGTCGGAATACGACGCGAATAGTTTTCATATACTTTGGCAACAGCGCCCAATACATCTTGAATACGCTGCATTTTCACCACGGAAGTGAAAATTATCGGCACATCTTCGAACGGGGCAAGCCTTTCCTTAAGCCCTTTCGTATATTCATTCACGGTAGAGCTGTCTTTAAGGAAAAGGTCCCACTTGTTTACCACCAGCACACAGCCCTTGCGGTTGCGGATGATTAGATTCCAAATATTCATATCCTGCGCCTCCATGCCTGTTGTGGCATCTATCATCATTACGCAAATGTCTGAATGCTCTATAGCGCGGATGCTTCGCATTACCGAGTAGAACTCGAGGTCTTCTTTCACCTTGGCTTTTCTGCGGATGCCGGCCGTATCGACCAGCATGAATTCATGACCGAACTTATTGTAATGAGTTTCTATACTGTCTCTTGTAGTGCCGGCCACAGGGGTTACAATATTGCGGTCCTCGCCTAAAAGGGCGTTGATAAGTGAAGATTTGCCTACGTTCGGCTTTCCCACAATGGCTATTCTGGGCAGACCGGCATAAGGGTCTTCCACCTCCTTTTTTTCGGGAAGGGCATTTACAACAGCATCTAATAAATCTCCCGTACCGCTGCCGTTGGCGGCGGAAATAGAATACACCTCACCAAGCCCCAAGCTGTAAAACTGGTAAGCGTCAAAGAGTTTTTCGCCCGTATCCACCTTGTTTACGCAGAGCACCACCGGCTTTCGGCTGCGGCGCAATACATCAGCAATGCCGGCATCATAGTCGGTAATGCCGGTGGCCGCTTCCACCATGAATATTATAAGATCGGCCTCATCTATCGCAATTTCCACTTGACGGCGTATGGCCGCCTCGAACACATCATCGCTGCCAACGGCATAGCCCCCGGTATCCACCACCGAAAATTCGCGTCCGTTCCAGTCGGACCTGCCGTAATGGCGGTCGCGGGTTACGCCGGAAATATCATCCACTATAGCCTGCCTCATACCTACAAGGCGGTTGAAAAGGGTGGATTTCCCCACATTCGGACGTCCTACTATGGCTACAAGGCTCATTGCTTCTTAAAATTATTGCGGTCAAACAATGAACAGCCCTCACAAGCGTCCGAGTAAGTTCCGGCACACTCAATCCCTCCACCGCCGTAAGCCTCCCGCTGCAAACGGGCATCCTCATGCTTGTAGCAGCTTATGCCGCGCTTGCGAAGCTCCTCATTCTGGTCTATATCGGTCTTTGGGAAACCCTTGTGAAAGAATATCCCCACACACATGGCCAAAACACAAAGGCCTACAAGTGCAATGGCTGCTATAAATACCTTCATTTTAATTTTCGAATTCGTCGCTTATCGATTCGTATAAATAAACTTTTGTCATCATTCGTGCAAAGAGCTCCGTCATGCTGATGATATGGATTTTAGAATCATTTTCGAATTCGGGATGAGCAATCGTATCCGTTATATAAAGCTCATCGATTTCTGATCCATGCACAAGTTCCACCGCAGGCTCGCTAAGCACCGCATGGGTAATGCAGGCGCGTACGCTGGCGGCCCCCATCTTTTTAAGTTCGGCTGCAGCCTTGCAAAGAGTACCGGCAGTATCTACAATATCGTCCACTATTATTACATCCATGTTTTCAACATCACCGATTACCCTGATTGCACCGACCTGATTCTGCCGCGTACGGGTTTTATGGCATATTATGGTGGGCGGCTCATTGCTTCCGCGTTTTTTTAGCCTTCCGGCATAGAAATTAGCCCTCTTGGAGCCTCCGATATCGGGAGATGCTATTGCAAGATTCTTGAGTTTGAGCTTCTGAATGATGTCAAGGAACAGATTGCTTGCCATTATATGGTCGAGAGGAATGTCGAAAAAGCCCTGAATCTGGTCGGCATGGAGGTCGCAGGTCATTATGCGGTCGGCCCCTGCGGCTGTAATGAGATTTGCCACGAGCTTTGCGCCTATGCTGGTGCGGGGCCTGTCCTTACGGTCTTGACGAGCCCAACCGAAATAAGGAGCAACCACAATAACTTTGGAGGCGGATGCTCTTTTGGCTGCATCAATGCAGAGTAGAAGTTCCATAAGATTGTCTGCCGGCGGAGTTATGGACTGAATAAGGTAGACGGTGGCTCCGCGTATGCTTTCCAAATAATACGGCTGGAATTCCCCGTCCTTAAAGTGGATTATCTCCAGATTACCCAAATGGATATCCTCATCTTTCAGATCTTCAAGTTCCTTCAGATGTTCGACTACTTTCTTTGCAAAGTCCTGTGAGGCTGTGCAACTGAATACCATCATTCTATGTTCATGCTGCATACTTATAATGATTTTAAGATAGATTCTATATAATTCAGAACTTCTTCCCTGCCCGAAAAGTTTTGTGAGGATGTGGCGAATACGGGCGGAAGTTCCTCCCACTGTTCCAATAGTTTTGCGGCATTACGCTCCATCTGCTCTTTAAGCACATTAGGACCCCGCTTATCGCATTTGGTGTAAATTATGGAAAAAGGTATTCCGTCCTCACCGAGAGTGGCGATAAAATCGAGGTCGTTCTGCTGTATATCGTGCCTGGAGTCTATCAGCACGAACAGCAGCACAAGTTCATCAGAGTTGTCAAGATAATCGTTGATAGTATCCTCCAGCTCTTTGCGGGATGTATTGGACAGTTTTGCATAACCATAACCCGGCAGGTCCACCAAATACCAGCTTTCATTTATAAGAAAGTGATTCACAAGCCTTGTTTTGCCCGGAGTCGATGAGGTTTTGGCAAGTCCCTTAACTCCTGTGAGCATATTGATGAGAGAACTCTTACCCACATTGGAGCGTCCTATGAAAGCGAATTCAGGCAGTTTGCGCTTCGGCCGCTGCTCTACCCGGGTACTGCTGCCTGCGAAAACTGCCTGTGTAACTTCCATAATGTTACAAATATAATTAATTTATTTATTTTTCGGATAAAGAATCGTAAAGCAGGCTCCTCCCAAAGCGAAAGATTTGCTGTAGCTTATGGAGGCCCCGCATTTTTGGAGTATGCTGCGCGATATGGCAAGCCCGAGACCGCTCCCGCCCGTCTTTGTGGTAAAGTTAGGGGTAAACAATTTGTCGGTGTTTTCGGGCAGTACACCCGGACCGTTGTCTTCAAAGACTATGTCGTAATACCCGTCTTTCACCGAATGCCTCAACGATACCATGACCCTGCCGCCATCAAACTCATCCAAGGCTTGCACGGCATTGTTTATCAGGTTTACAAACACTCGGGCAAGCTGGGGTTTCGGAGCCATCACCACGGCATCATCCAAGCCCATGTAATCGAAAGTGATGTCTTCGTGTCCGGAGAACATGGCGAGTTCTTCTTGAACCAACTCGCCTATATTGATTTCCGTAGGCTCTTCGGTATAGAGTTTTGCAAAGGTGGAAAACTCATTGGCAGTCTCCGTTAGGATATTGATATGGTCAAGAAGCATCTTCGAAACTTCATCGAATTTTTCTTTCCAGGCTGAATCCCCCCTGTCTTTCAAGCGCATGATTCTCTGAATCTGAAGCTTCATTGGTGTAAGCGGATTCTTGATTTCGTGAGCAACCTGACGGGCCATGCCGCTCCAGGCCTTGTCGCGCTCGGCCTCCGCAAGCTGGCGGGAACTCTCTGAAAGGTCGGTAACCATACGATTGTAAGCGTTTACCAACGAACTTATTTCATCTTCCTTGTCATATTGGATATATTCCAGCGAATCGAGGTTGGCATCTTCCATCTTGCGGCCGATTTGAAGCAAAGGCAGGAACATACCGTCCAGCACCCGTCGTGTCATAAGGATGGCAAAGAGCAGCAAGAAGATGAATATCGACAAAATGCTTATGCCATGGTTCACCACATTTGTTTCGAAATCGTAAGTATCATCAGTATAGGGAGCGCAGATGATTGCTATTATATTTCCGTCCTCCCCAACCAAAGGAGCATACATGCTATAGAATTTATTTTGCGCCACAGACTCTTTTTGAATATAATACCGGCTTGTAAGCAGCATTATATTGCGATAGGCCTCACCATCCATGCGGCTGTCCATCATATTGCGCTCGAACACCATGGGAGCAGTGCTCATAAACACCATTCCATTCGGAGTATATAATGTAATGTCGGAGTTGGTATTATTCCCCACATCTTCTATCAACCTGAGGACCTCATTGCTGCGAAGATCATCTGTGGTACGGGCACCCCTTATTCGGGTGGAGATGCTGGAGGCAATAGAATTTATTTTCTCGGTCATGAGAGTGCGCCGGTTTTCCTCATGGCGGTCATACACGAAATACACGCTCAGCGCCGCCATGCTCACAAGAGCCAGGATAAGGGATGCCATAATCACCGCGTTCAAGCGGGTGGTAAAATATTTTTTCTCGAAGACGCTCTTCCTTCGACGTGGTCTGAGGATAGTCTGAGCAAGAAAAGTAATAAGGCCTATAAAGATGCCTGAAACCGCATAATACAGAGCGGCAATGGTGCGGCGCGATACTATCACGCTTTCATCTTCGGCTACCACATAAATGAAATGCGTAAAGCCTCCGCTCTTCATATGTGTGTCTTCTTTGGAATAAACCGCATCGGCAAGTTCATCATCCATATGTACAGGATAAGCGAAATTGCCTCTGAAACTCAGCAGGGAGCGGCTTTGATAGCGTGCATAGGCATAAGTGGGGGGAATCAAAACTTCACCCGGGGCTGTTTCTCCCAAAATGCTGGCATATCCGCGGAAGCGCCAATCGCCTTTCCTCTCCACTTGCAGCATTATATGGTAAGGACCATAATTTTTGACGTAATAAGTGAATACGGCAATATATACAACCAATGCATCAGAACCCTCTTTGAAAACAAAACGTGAACCGGGAGAGATGTATTCGCCGCCGCTCAAGAGAGAAAGGTCCATTTGACCATCCACGCTCACAATCAAGTCATATTCTTGAGCAACCCGGGCTAAATAATTGTCTGCTATGCGGTTGCGAATTGCAGCTCCCGCATTCGGCAAAACCGAAAGCGATGCAATCACAGGGTCATCCGCTATTTTTTCTTCCACAAGGCGAAGCTGCATCTCAAGACCTATATCCCTGCTTACAGCCAAACGGTTAGCCCAAACCTCCATGCCGGATTGTTCTTTTTTGAAACCTAAACAGGCAGTAAGGGATACGAAATATATTGCCACCGCCAAAGCGAAGCCTATACGGTTTGGAATAGACATACTGTCTTGATGAAAACCGAAGAGGCGGCTGGTAAGCGGCTGCAACATGGTAAAAATCATTGGTATGCACGAAAACAGCACGCCAAGCAGCAAATAAACCAGCACACTCACCCAAGTAATCTCTTTTATCTTATAAAGTTCGAGATTAATGTTGGAGTTAAGCGAGATGCTTTTTATAGCCACATAAGAAAAAGCAACTAATGCTACGGCTGCAGCGAGCAGCAGCAAAACCCTAAAAACCCCGAGAGGATAGCGGTCTAAGAACGAACGCAAATCCTTGCGGGCAATGAAGATGCTCCATATGGGCATCACCAACATTAAAGTGAGTAGAATTAAGGCCCCCAAGGAATATAAGACCGTACCATCGGCATAGAGCAAAGGCGAAAAAAGGCCGGAATTCACGCTCACTTTGGCGCCGCTGAAATAGAAAGCCAACAGGACCGCGAGTACGGTTATGAGTTCTATAATCAGGTTTTTAGCGCTTGGCTCCGCCAACAGGAAAAACAGGGCCGCGGTAAGAAAGAAAGCAAGAGCAAGCCATAGATATGGCATACTTACCGGAGGAGTGGATGAAAGCGAATTGTAGAGTATCTTGAATTGGGGCTGTCCCCCTACAAAAACGGGAGAGCCGCCGCTGTTGGTGAGTTCTTGAATCGAGTGATTCTCGGGGATGCGAAGGCGGGGATTTATGCCGCTGAAACTGCGGGTATCAAGCGTATTCACTATTTCCAGCCCGACTATCAAGGTAACATTTTCCTGAATCACCTTCTTGGCCAGATACCACTTGGAGCCTATATTGCTGAAAGAAAAATCTTCCTTAAGCTCTCCAAGCGGGGTTCTTAGGGCCGAGCGCGGGTTTAAAAAGCTTTGGAAGAGCATTCCGCTGCTGAGTTGATCATTGGAAATGGGAAAACGGTTCACCCAGCTCTGGAGCCTTTCATCAACATAACGATAAATCACCATGTCGGATGGAAGACGGCCTATATCCAGCCATTCCGCCGGGTCCGCCGCCAAAGCCTTATCTGTAAAAGATTGTAAGATGTCGAGTCGGGATGCAAGCACTCTTTCCGCTTTTTTAGCGGATGATTCGGTGTCTGCAGGTGTGCGGGTGCTTAAAGAGATGACAATGAAGACCACGCTCAGCACCAACAATGCTACAGATATCCAACCGTATTTCTTACTCTTGTTCATTCGTGATGATAAGGCTCGCCCTTGATTATTGTAAATGCACGATAAAGTTGTTCTGCAAAAATCATTCTCACCATCTGATGATTGAATGTCATCTTGGAAAGAGACAATTTTGCAGATGCGGCATCATATACTTCTTTTGAAAAGCCGTAGGCTCCCCCTACTACAAAACAGAGGTCTTTTCCCGTATGGACAAGCTTTTTTTCAAGCCAATCGGCAAACTCAATCGAACGGAGTTCTCTTCCGTGTTCATCCAAAAGTATCATCCCGCAATTTCCCGCCGCTTTCAATATCTCAATCCCCTCCCTCTCTTTTATCTGCGCTTCAGAAAAAGACTTAACCCCCTTCAACTCAGGGATTTCCACAAGCGAAAAGGGGATATACCGGTTCAAGCGTCCGATGTATTCATCCAAACCCTGTTTTACCCAGGGAACAACGGTCTTGCCCACAGTGATAAGCGTTATGCGCATAACCTTGCAAAGATAAAAAACTGGCTCAGAATTTGCAAACGGAAACAAGTGAATGAGGATTTTAAAATTTGGTCTTGCGGCCGCCGTCGCATTCCTTTCCTGTTTCAGTCTCAAGGCTCAAACAGGAGACTATGACGTATTCGTACCCATAGCCAAATATCTCTCTCAGGGCAATACCGAAGCCATATCCGCCTGGTACGCCGACAATTTGGACATCACTGTGCTCTCCAACGGCGGCAACGCTTCGCGCAATCAGGCAAAGCAGATTCTCAAAACGTTTTTCGAGTCTTACACTCCCCGCTCATTCGAATTAAGATATACTGCAGGCAGGGCGAATATGAAATACGCCCTCGGCACTCTTAATGCAGGGGGCGAAAATTTCCTCGTAACTATTTTCGTTAGCAGTAAAGGCGATACCTACACCATCCAGCAAATAAAAATAGAACGGATGCAGTAAAGTTTTTTATTGACGCTGTCCGTAAGTGCGGTCGGAAGTGTTAACCGTAATCACATCTCCCTGATTTATGAAAAGGGGAACCATGATTGTTGCACCGGTTTCAAGAGTCACTTCTTTAAGGGCGCTGGTGCTGGCGGTATTGCCCTTCACCGCAGGCTCGGCATAGGTAACCTCCAAGGTCACATAAGTCGGCAATTCGCAGGTGAGGCACCTTTCTTCGTCTGCCAGGAACATCATTTCCACTCGCTGACCCTCTTTCATAAGGTCGGAATTCTCCACCACGTCTTTGGGGAGATGAATCTGCTCGAAGGTTTCTTCGTGCATGAAATGGAAACCATCTTCATCTGCGTAGAGGAATTGATAGGGACGCCTCTCTACATTTATGGTGTCCACTTTAACTCCCGCAGTAAAAGTATTCTCCAATATTCTTCCGTTCTCAAGATTGCGCAGTTTGCACTTTACGAAAGCGGGGCCCTTGCCCGGTTTAACATGTTGAAACCATACAATCGAGCAGGGCTTGCCGTTGAAATCTATGCAAAGTCCGTTTTTGAAATCTGCTGTTGTTGCCATAATATAGTGTTAAAAGATTATTATCAGTAATAGGTCTACAAAGTTATTAAAAAATAGGAATTATTGCAATTCTTTGAGCTTTTCGGCGACTTTTTCCAACAGCCACTTGGGGGTCGAGGTGGCTCCGCACACGCCCACGATGTCGGATGCGGAAAACCAGGATGCCTGCAATTCGCTTTCGTCCACAACGCGGTATGTACGGGGATTGACGCTCCTGCAGAGTTCGCAGAGCACCTGCCCGTTGCTGCTCTGGCGGCCCGATACAAACACCACCGCATCGTGCTTCTTAGCGAAATCGACCAATTCCCTATGCCGATAGGCCACCTGACGGCAAATCGTATCGTGCACAGTAACATTTGATATATGCTCCGAAAGATAGCGGCAGATTTGCTCATATCCGGCAGGGCTCATTGTGGTTTGTGAGAAAATTTCCACAGGGCCGACCACCTTCCCTTGAGCGAGTTTCTCTTTCAGCTGTTCGAGACTCTCAACCACAACGGCATCATCCCCCACCTGACCCATCAGGCCGAGCACTTCGGCATGACCGATTTTCCCGAAAATAACTATAGTGCCCTTAGCTCCAAGACGCTTATGGGATTCGCGGATACTCTCCTGAATTTTGAGAACTACGGGACAGGTGCAATCTATTATATTGATTCCTAAAGATTCAAGCTTTTCATAGGTGGATGGAGCCTCGCCATGAGCGCGAATCAGCAGAGTGTCCTGTGATGTGAGTTTTTCCAAGCCCTCGTGATTTGTGGGTATAAGCCCCATAGAGGCAAGACGTTTCAGCTCCGCCTCGTTATGGACCATCTCTCCGAGCGAATACAAGGGGGATTTTTCGGCAAGAAACTTTTCCGCCTTGTCTATTGCACGGATTACCCCGCCGCAAAAACCGGAATGTGAATCTATCTCTACCTTCATTGCGCTTATTCGAATATGCCGAACCTGCCCTGTATCAAACCGCGCAGCCAGATAATTTCTTCGTGGAGAGTCATGTCGGAATTGTCTAATACAAAAGCATCCTCCGCTTTGCGAAGGGGTGAAACGCTGCGATGAGAATCTATATAGTCGCGCTCTGACAGATTTTTAACCACTTCTTCGTAACTTGTCTTCTGCCCTTTGGAGATAAGTTCATCGTATCTGCGCTTGACCCGTACTTTCGGTGATGCGGTAAGAAAAATTTTGAGCTCGGCGTTGGGGAACACGCTTGTACCGATATCGCGTCCGTCCATCACCACCCTGCCGCCTTTACTGAAAAGATGCAGAAGCTCATCCACCCAAGCTCTTACAAAGGGCAAGGCGGAAATCGGGCTTACATATGCCGACACCTCCATGGTGCGTATTTCCTTTTCTATACATCTGCTTCCCCAAAATAGATTCGTACCCTGCGGTGAATGTTCAAAATGAAGTTCCAACGAGGGCAGGGCGGCCTCAAGAGCGGTTTCATCTATTACATCTTCCTCTATCATGCCCTTTTCCATGGCAAAAAGGGTGACTCCGCGGTACATTGCACCGGAATCGAGATATAAAAAAGAGAATTCCTTTGCTATGAGTTTTGCAAATGTGCTTTTGCCTGTGGAGGAACAGCCGTCCACTGCGATAATAATATCAGGAACCGTCATATCGGAACAAAAGTACGCAAAAAAAACGGTTTTTCTGCCGTTCTGTTTGAAATTCCTATTCCGCCTGCAGGACAGTAGTTGCAAATTATTGCGTATCTTCGCGCCATGATTTTAAACGGAAAACAAATATCAGACTCAATCAAGGCGGAATTGGCGAAGAAGATTGCTGACTTTCCTCAAAAATACGGACGCGCACCAAAATTAACTGTTATCTTAGTAGGGAAAGACCCTGCAAGCACCCGTTATGTGCGAAATAAAGAGATAACCTGCGAGCGCGTAGGCATAGAAAGTCATACCATCAGGCTCCCCGCCACGGCAAGCGAAGAAGAGGTATTGAAAGAACTTGAGATTCTTAATAAAGATTCAAGCGTGGACGGCATACTTGTTCAGCTGCCTCTCCCTAAGCATATTTCCGAAAGAAACATTATAGATGCCTTGGACCCCAAAAAGGATGTGGACGGCATAACTTCATTGAATATTTCGCGCCTTTGGACGCTCAAGCGCGGACAAGCGGATTTCTGCATACCTTGCACGCCCGCAGGATGCATGCGCCTGCTGGAAGAAGCCGGCATAAATCCGGACGGCAAAAACGCCGTAGTGCTTGGCCGCAGCAATATAGTGGGGCTTCCGGTAGCGAAACTGCTGCTTAACGCGGGAGCAACCGTAACAATCTGCCATTCACGCACACGGAATATAGGGGAAATTACCCGTCAGGCAGACATACTCGTAGCTGCAATAGGTCAGCCCAAATTCGTGAAGGGAGATATGCTTAAAGAGGGCGTGGCAATAATAGATGTGGGTATCAACCAAGACCCCGTAACAAAAGAACTCTGCGGTGATGTGGACTTCGAGTCCGCTCTGCCCAAGGCCTCTGCGATAACTCCGGTGCCGGGAGGTGTAGGCCCAATGACCATCTGCATGCTCATGGAGAATACTATCGAGTGCTTCCTTAGGAAATTCTAAATCTCCTTTCCTTTCAGGAACACCTTTCTTATGAATGGAGTTTGATAAAGATAGGCTATGCTGCCTATCTCGTTAAAGCCCTGTTTTGTAAGTATCAGATTGGCTGATTTTCCCTTTGCGATAGAGCCGACAATATTGCTCAGGCCCATGGCATAAGCGCCGTTGAGCGTCACTGCATTAAAGGCCTGCTCGGGAGTAAGGCGCATCCAGATACAACCCAAAGCCATTATAAAGCGCATATCGCCGCTTGGAGAAGAGCCCGGATTATAGTCCGAGGCCAAAGCCACACCGAGTCCGTTTTCTATAAAGCCCTTTGCATTGCCGTACGGCTCGCGAAGGAAAAAGGATGCTCCGGGAAGCATGGTCGGCATGGTGACGCTGCCTTTCAGGCAGGCGATTTCAGCATCGGTGGTACGTTCCAAATGGTCTACGGAAAGGGCATTGTGTTTTACTCCCACCTGTACTCCCCCGCTAACATGGAGTTGGTTTGCATGCAGTTTCACCTTCATCCCGTATTTTCCGGCTGAGGTAAGAATAAGGTCGGTATCTTCCGGACTGAAAAAACCCTTCTCGCAGAAAACATCCACATATTCGGCAAGTTTTTCGGCCGCCACGGCAGGAATCATCTCATCGCATACCTGCTTTACATAATCTTCTTTACTCATCCCCCTTGCAACCGCATGGGCGCCGAGAAAGGTGGCCTTGATATGAGCGGGAACACTGTCTGCAATCCGCTTTATCACGCGCAGCATCTTAAGCTCATCCGCCGTATTAAGGCCATATCCGCTCTTTATTTCTATTGCGCCTGACCCCTTTGCCATCATCTCCAACACACGCTCCATGCTCTGCCGGTAGAGATCTTCCTCTGAGGCGCTGTGGGTGCGGTCGGCAGAATTCAGGATACCGCCTCCGCGCGCCGCTATCTCGGCATAACTGAGGCCTTTGATTTTATCTTCAAACTCTTTCAATCTGCTTCCGGCATAGACCACATGGGTATGGGAATCGCAAAAGGCAGGCATAAGCATCGCCCCTTCCGCATCTAAAATCAAATCGCTCTCCGGCAAGGTTTCCTCTGCGTTCGGAGACGATTCATCCACACTCTTCCCGCCGAAACCGGCGATAATATCGCCATCCACGAGCAGCCAGGCATCCTTCAAGCAGTGCACCACCCCCATATCGGGGCCCTCTTTACGGGTGCTTTCCGAAATGCCGGCCAACAGGCCTATGTTCTTGATAAGGGTTTTCATCTAAAAGTATTTTTCGTTTTTGAGGAAATTCACGCTTTTATGAATCAGCGGACTGAGGTAGGTGTCCAAATCCACAAACGGAACCTCTTTGCGGTAATCGGCAAGCAGGGCTTCCAATTTCGGGCTTGTCTTTGCGGGACGGCGGAAATGGAGGGCCTGAGCGGCATTCATCAGCTCTATGCCGAGAACGGTTTCGCAATTATCAGCCACTTTAACAAGCTTGGTTGCAGAATTGGAGCCCATACTGACATGGTCTTCCTGCCCTTGCGAGCTTGGAATGGAGTCGGCGGAAGCAGGCCAGCAATACATCTTGTTCTGGCTTACGATGGAAGCTGCGGTGTATTGGGGAATCATGAAGCCGCTGTTAAGCCCGGGTTTGGCAACGAGGAACATGGGCAGGCCCCTAAGGCCGGAAATAAGCTGATAAGTGCGCCTTTCGGAAATATTGGCGAGTTCGCTGAGGGAAATCGCCAAAGTATCCATGGGGATTGCGATGGGCTCGCCGTGGAAGTTGCCGGCAGATATTATCATATCTTCATCGGGGAAGATATTGGGATTGTCGCTTACGGAGTTGATTTCGTTTTCGATAACGCTGCTTACATAGCGGATATTGTCTTTTACCGCACCGTGAACCTGTGGGATGCAGCGGAAAGAATAGGGGTCTTGAACATGCTCCTTATGGGCTTTTATGAGTTCGCTGCCTTCAAGAAGATTCATAAAATATTCGGCGGTTTCCATCTGCCCCTTGTGCGTGCGCAGTTTGTGGGTAAGAGGATAGAAGGGCTCTATTCTCCCGTCAAAAGCCTCCAAGGAAATTGCGCCTATCACATCCGCCCATTTGCTAAGCCTGTAAGCCTTTATGAGACTGTATACCGCATGAGCGCTCATGAATTGCGTACCATTCAGCAGCGCAAGGCCCTCTTTGCTCTGAAGCACTATGGGCTCCCAGCCGAATTCCTTCCACACTTCCGCTGCAGGACGCTCCTGCCCTTTGTAAAGCACCTCGCCCATACCGATAAGCGGCAGGCACAAATGCGCAAGCGGAGCGAGGTCGCCGGAAGCTCCGAGCGAGCCCTGCTCATAAACAACGGGCAGAATGTCATTGTTGAACATATCAATGAGCCTCTGCACGGTAATAAGTTGCGCTCCCGAATGGCCGTAAGAAAGGCTTTGCACCTTGAGAAAGAGCATCAACTTCACAATTTCGGGGCGGACTTTCGCACCGGTGCCGCAGGCGTGCGACATAATAAGGTTATGCTGCAATTCGGAGAGCTGGTCTGCCGGAATACTTATATTGCAAAGACTGCCGAAACCGGTGCTTATGCCATAAACCGGACTGCCTATGTCTTTCATCTTGTCATCCAAGTATTTGCGGCATTTTATTATGGCTTTCTCAGCTTTCTGCGAGAGTACGAGCTGTTCGTTATTCTCTATTATCTCCTTAATCCGGGCTATGGAAAGCTTTTCGAAATTTATACTATGCATTTTTCAGAGCATCTTTAATTATATCATCCTCAACAATTTGAGGCATTGTTACATGAAGTCCGGGAGTGCGGGCCATCTCGCGTTCTATTGAGCGGATGGAGCCCTCGTTGCGGGCCCAACTGCGGCGGGCTATGCCGTTGTTCACATCCCAGAACAGCATCTGCTTGATGTTGCGGTCAGAATCCTCGCTGCCGTCCAACACCATGCCGAAACCGCCGTTAATCACTTCGCCCCAACCTACTCCGCCGCCGTTATGGATACTTACCCAAGTGGCGCCTCTGAAGGCATCGCCAATCACATTCTGCACGGCCATATCAGCGCAATATCTGCTGCCGTCATAGATATTGGAGGTTTCACGGAAAGGAGAGTCGGTGCCGGAAACATCGTGATGGTCGCGCCCTAACACCACCGGAGCCTTCAATCGGCCTTCTTTAATGGCCTTGTTGAAAGCAAGGGCAATATTGATGCGGCCTGCACAGTCGGCATAAAGAATCCTCGCCTGAGAGCCCACCACAAGATTGTTCCTGCCGGCCTCGGCTATCCACTTTATATTATCCTGCATCTGGCCTTTTATTTCCTCAGGGGCGGATTCTGATGCCTTGCGCAGCACCTCCATGGCGAGCCTGTCGCTTTCGACAAGGTCGGCAGGGTCTTCGCTCATGCACACCCATCTGAAAGGACCGAAGCCGTAATCGAAATACATAGGCCCCATAATATCCTCAACATAAGAAGGATAGATGAAGCTTCCGTCTTCTTTAAGAATATCCGCTCCCGCCCTTGAACTTTCCAAGAGGAAGGCGTTGCCATAGTCAAAGAAATACATGCCTTCTGCGGTAAGACGCTTGATGGCAGCAACCTGGCGGCGGAGAGAGGCATATACGGCCTCCTTGAATTTTTCGGGCTCCTCGGACATCATCCTGTTGCTTTCCTCAAAACTGTAGCCGGCCGGATAATAGCCTCCGGCAAAGGGATTGTGAAGAGAAGTCTGGTCGGAGCCTAAATCCACCTTGATTCCCTCATCTGCAAGCTTTTCCCAAAGGTCCACCACATTGCCCACATAAGCCAGAGAAACTATTTCTTTGGCGGAGACGGCTTTGCGGATGCGTGCAATAAGTTCATTGAGATTTGTATGAAGTTCATCCACCCAGCCTTGCTCATAGCGTTTCCCAGCAGCATTGTGATTGATTTCGGCAGTTACGGAAACAACTCCTGCGATATTGCCCGCCTTGGGTTGGGCTCCGGACATTCCGCCGAGACCGGCAGTGACAAAGAGCATTCCGTGACGCTCTTCCTCCGTGCCTTTAAGACCTCTTTTCCAAAGCTGTTTACGGGCGGCATTCATAATGGTTATGGTAGTGCCGTGAACAATGCCCTGAGGGCCTATATACATCCATGAGCCTGCCGTCATTTGACCATACTGGCAGACTCCCAAAGCGTTGAAACGCTCCCAATCGTCCTGGGCTGAATAATTGGGGATAACCATGCCGTTGGTGATAACAGCGCGCGGTGCATCCTTATGACTGGGGAAAAGCCCCATCGGATGACCGCTGTACATGGAAAGACTTTGCTCCTCACTCATATTGGCAAGATACTGCATAGTGAGGCGGTATTGAGCCCAATTCTGAAAACAAGCGCCGTTGCCGCCGTAAACTATGAGTTCGTGGGGATGCTGGGCAACGCGATTATCCAGATTGTTCTGAATCATCGCCATCATGGCCGCCGCCTTTTTACATTTGCAAGGATATTCATCGATTGGGCGGGCATAAATTTCATAGTCGGGGCGATAACGGTACATATAGATGCGACCGTAATCTTTAAGCTCCTTTGCGAATTCGGGAGCAAGCTCGGCATGAAGTTTTTCGGGAAAGTACCTTAATGCATTACGGAGCGCAAGCTCCTTTTCGTTGTCGGTTAAAATGTCTTTGCGTTTCGGGGCGTGGTTTATATTTTTATCGTAAGGCTTGGCCTCCGGCAGGCGGTTTTGTGGTATGCCTGCAAGAATTTCTTCCTTAAATGTCATGATATATGCTTATAGTTTGGTTATTTCGAGTATTTCCGCTTCCAACTTTTGAGCCTGCTTGCCGAGAGCTTCCGCTTCTGCTATAAGCTTTTCCGCCATAGCCGTATCGGCAAGCTCGCGGGCATTGATTTTTACATTCATTACAGCCCCTCGCACAGCTGCGCAAACAGCAAGGGCCCCTACTCCGACATCGGAAGCGGAAGCAGGATTGCCATCGCTTGCCATAGCCTTCAATATCGGGAAAGCGGATAATGCCGTCTTGATGGTTTCAAGCGGAACTTCCGCGGCATTCAGGGTAGCGGCCTCAATGGCCTTGTCGCGGGCTTCCTGTTCTTCGGGAGTGCCCTTGGGCAGACTCATAGCCGCCATTACACCCTCGAAAGAACGGGTGTCTTCATCCACCAATGCAAGCATGCGGGACATTACCTTATGCCCCTCATCCGCCCAATCGGAAAACTCTTTCCATCTTTCATCCCAACCCCGCTTGCCGGCGGAAAGATTGGCCACCATTGTGCCGAGCGCCGCTCCAAGGGCTCCCATTACGGCAGAAATACTTCCCCCGCCCGGAGCCATCGACTCGGAGGCTGTTTCTTCCGCCAAATCTTTCACGCTCATACGAATCAGACGCTCCTTCACGGCCAGCTCTTTTTCATCCTCCATAAGATATTCTATTACCTTTTCGCGAGGATTGAAGGGCTTGAGGTCATCCAGTCCCATGCTCTTCACGGCGATTTTAAGTATTTCACTTTCGGATATGCCTACGCTGCGATTCTGTTTTTCCAAATAATATCTGCCGGCATCCATAAGCACGCGTTTGGGGACAAGGCCGACTATTTCGGCCCCCGTCACTCTCAGCCCTCGAGCCCCAGCCTTAGCGCATACTTCATCGAAGGCAATGTGCAGAGGGGTGGCTTCAATGTCGGTTATATTCATGCTTATCTGAGCAATGCCGTATTCGTCAATATACCAGCCTATCGCCTTGGTACCTTTAAGAGTGCCGTGCGTCCAGATTTGCTTACCGTCGGCATCTTTCAGCAATTTGCCGGTGAGCAAACCTCCTTCACGCGCCTTGCGGCCCTTTTCGCGGACATCAAAAGCCACTGCGTAAGCCTTGCGGGTGGAAGTTGTGTTGAGATTATAATTAACGGCCACAAGGAAGTTTCGGGCGGAAACATTGGTGGCTCCGCTTCCGGCAATTATTTCCCATTGAGCCTTTTCTTCGGCGCTACGCTGGGCAGGGTCGGCATGGAAGGTCTCCGGGCCGAAATCAGGCCTGTTGCTGCCGGCAAGTTTTTCGGGCAGAGCCTCGTATTCGCCTGCACGGCATGCGGCAAGGTTAACATGTTCGGGCTTATAAGCCGCCGCCTCATAGCAATAGCATGGAATTCCTAATTCTTCCCAAAGGCGTTTGGCAACCCCGCGGGCAAGTTCGGCGCATTCCTCAAGAGTAATGCCCGCTATCGGAACTATGGGCAGAACATCCGTGGCGCCGGAACGCGGGTGCGCTCCATGATGCACTCTCATATCTATCAATTCCTGAGCCTTTTTCGCTCCCTGAAAAGCAGCCTCGCAAACGGCTTCGGGAGAACCCACAAAGGTTACGACAGTGCGGTTTGTCGCCTCTCCCGGATCTACATCCAGCAATTTCACTCCCTCGCCTTCCGGGGTTTTTGCAGCCGTGATGGCCGCCACAATTCTATTTATTACCGATTTATCTCTTCCTTCACTAAAATTGGGTACACATTCTACGATTCTGGTCATTGTTTTAGTTTGATTTTATTATTGGTTTTGTGTTGCTTCTTGAGCTGCAAGCTGTTCATTATATTCGCGCTTGGCCCTTTCTACCGAAACCGAGCGCTTGAGCACAAATCCGCTGCCAAGATATTTTGTGCGGACATCATCATCAGCTGCAAGGGATTGGGGTGTGCCTTGCTGGAGGATGGTGCCTTCGTAAAGCAGATAGGCCCTGTCGGTAATGGCAAGGGTTTCGCCCACATTGTGGTCGGTTATTATAACGCCGATATTCTTGTATTTGAGCTTTGCGATAATGTATTGAATATCCTCTACGGCAATCGGGTCCACCCCCGCGAAAGGCTCATCGAGGAGGATGAATTTGGGGTCGATGGCCAGCGCCCGCGCTATTTCGCAACGGCGGCGCTCTCCTCCCGAAAGCTGTATGCCCATGCTTTTGCGTACCTTGGAAAGATTGAACTCATTGATTAGATATTCCAATCTGTCCTTGCGCTCCTGCTTTGTCATATCCGACATTTCCATTACGGACATTATATTGTCCTCTACGCTCATCTTCCTGAATACTGAGGCCTCTTGCGGCAGATAACCGATGCCCTTTTGTGCGCGTTGGTACATAGGAAGACCGGTTATGTCTTCTTCATTAAGGAAGATGCGTCCCTCATTGGGGACGATTTGCCCCGTTATCATATAGAAACTGGTTGTCTTTCCGGCTCCGTTAGGCCCTAAAAAGCCTACGATTTCGCCTTGTGTGACCTCCATGGAAACGCCCTTTACAACTGTGCGGACGCCATATTTCTTTACTAAATTCTCGCAGCGAAGTTTCATTTTATATCAAGTGCCAATTCTTTAACGAAATTCTTAACCTCTGGGTTTTTTTCCATCAGGTCCTGTGCCTTCTCCTCAGGCATGTAAATTTTCTGCTCAACTTCTCCGGCCGGGCG
>JAAZIW010000082.1 GCA_012800665.1 Rikenellaceae bacterium | reverse complement strand
GCCCGCGTGGTAGAGGTGGTGGGCACCAAGATAGATGTGCCGCGCTGGAGGGCTGCCAAAAAAGAGATTCAAGAACTTATAGAAAAGTCAAATGGCTGATTTCTTTAAAAATATAAAGTCTGCTGTAGTTCTGCTCGATGCCGATGCCGTTGATTTTAACGATGCCGCTCTTTTAGTGGAAAGATATTTCCGTGAGCGCGGGATAGCTCTGCAACTGAAGGCTGTGCATAAACACGGATTGTTCTTTGTCCGCCGAAATGTGGACCTTTTCGTTTCTCTGCTCCCCGAGCCGCGATGCATTCTTTCTTGCTTTGCACGCAGGAGCCGCGCCAAATTCAAGGTGGGGCGTTTTCAGTTGAAGCGCGGTCAGGTGTTTGACCTTGTGGTCAGCGACCAACCTTCCTCCCCGTCTCTTCAAACAGCAGTATTCAATCAAATCATTTATATTTTAGAAAGCATCAGATGAATTCCCGTAAATTTATCGTAAACAGCTTGAAGGGTTTCAGCTTGGGAGCCGGAGTGTTTCCGGGCGTATCCGCAGGCACAATCGCCCTCATGACCGGCATCTTCGCCCCTCTTATCGATTCTTTAAACTCCATTCTAAGCCTTTCAAATTGGAAAATGCTTTTCAAGGGAGATTTCAAAGGCTTTTGGAAGGGTATAAACGGAAGCTTTCTGCTGCCTGTCGGCATAGGTATGATACTGGGCTTCCTCGTACTTGCCAAGTTTGTAGCCTGGGCGTTAAGCTATTATCCCATACCTGCCTGGTCATTCTTTTTCGGACTTATCTTGGTTTCCACCATTTGGCTTTTGTCGGATATAAAGGGATGGAAAATAGCGGATGTTATATGGCTTGCCATAGGAATAGGGATAGGAGTTACTCTTTGCTTGATTAAACAGCCCGACCAAAACAACCCCAATACCGCTTATTGGTATACCTGTCTCAGTGGAGCCTTGGCTATTTGTTCAATGATTCTTCCGGGTATCGCAGGCAGTTTTATCCTTGTAATGCTCGGCAACTTCAATTATATGTTGAATGTGCTCAACGGCACAGTATCCCATGTGCTCGGAGGTGCAGGAACAGCCCAATGGGGTCCGCTTCTCGTCTTTCTTTTGGGTTGCTTGATAGGTATTGTAGCATTCTCGAAGTTTCTGCATTGGCTTTTGGAAAAGCATGGAAGGCCCACTATGCTGGCGCTCTTTGGTCTCGTACTCGGCTTCCTCGTTGCCATATGGCCTTGGGCAGATAAAGTTTCTATTGCTGCCGCTCAGCTTATGCGCACAGGAGATACGCTTGGTGCGGAAGCCATAAGGCTCAGCTCCATCGTTCCTGCAGGCATGAATCTCGATCTTCAAATCCCCTGGGCAATAGGATTCTTTATCTTAGGCGCCGCCTTTGTAGTTGTCCTCGAATTCTTTACGCGGAAAAAGTAATATTATTTCCCTTTTGATTAAGTACGAAGGGAATTGAAGACGGCTTTTTTCGTACAACTTGAAATTTATTTTCCGTTTATTACAAGTTCGACGGGGCAGTGATCTGAACCGAACACTTCGTTATGGATGTCGGTGGAGCCGATGCGGGAAATTAAGTCATTGGAAACCAAAAAGTAATCAATGCGCCAACCGATATTCCTGTCGCGCGCCATCATGCGATAGCTCCACCACGAATATTTTACTTCTTCAGGATGCTGAAAACGCCAGGTGTCGGTAAAACCCGCGGCCAACAAAGCCGTCATATTTTCGCGCTCCTCATCGGTAAAGCCGGCGTTGAGGCGGTTGGTCTCCGGGTTTTTCAGGTCTATCTCATGGTGAGCCACATTCAAATCCCCACAAATTATAACAGATTTTTTTCCGGCGAGGCCTCTGACATATTCCCGGAAGGCATCATCCCAGGTCATACGGTAATCCAGCCGCTTTAAACCCTCGCCCGAATTGGGAACATAAGTATTGACCAAATAAAAGTCAGGAAATTCGAGGGTAACGGCGCGGCCTTCAGTGTCGTGCTCCGGAATACCCAACCCGTAAGCGACCGATAGGGGCTCTTTTCTGGTGTAGATGACTGTTCCCGAATAGCCTTTCTTTTCGGCATAGTCCCAATAGGACTTGTAGCCCGGAAATTCAAGGTCGATTTGTCCGGCTTGGAGTTTGGTTTCCTGCAGGCAGAAGAAATCAGCATCAAAATCAGCGAAAATCTCCGCAAAACCCTTGCGGGCCACAGCCCTCAAGCCGTTTACATTCCACGAAACAAATTTTATTCTATTGTCCATTCTGCTCCGTCTTTGGTGTCTTTTACACTAATTCCCAATTCTTTAAGCGAATCGCGGATATGGTC
>JAAZIW010000081.1 GCA_012800665.1 Rikenellaceae bacterium | reverse complement strand
CGATTCGAGAGTTTTCCCTGCTCGGGCAGAGAATTCTTCCACTTCTTCAATGGAATAAGTATTTGTAAGCGAGAGCATTGGATAGCGATGAGGACGCTGGACAAAGCCTGTTTTAAGATCGCTCCCGACGCGCTGGGTGGGGGAGTCGGAGGTCTTGAATTCCGGCCACCGGGCCTCTAAATCCTCCAACTCGTGCATGAGCATATCGAATTCGAAGTCCGACATAGTGGGGGCATTGAGCACATAATAACGCCTGCTGTTCTCCCTGAGAACCTCACGCAACTCATCAATTCTTATCTTTGCCTCCTGCTTGTCCATAGCGGCTATCAGCTTTTAGATATAAAAAACAAATTTAATATTTTTTCGGAACAATGCCTAAATGATGGTTGAATCCCAAGCCTTGGCGGAAATGGCGATAGGCGCATCAGTCTCTCTGATGACATTTGCATTGCCACCCTTAACCAAAGCGCTGATATGCCGTTTGAGTTCTTCGGGGATTATGATATTCACAGATGCGGGCTCGTCAGAGAAATTGCAGAATACCAGCCATGCACCCTTCGGGCCATAACGCAAGAAGGCAAAGTGCCTGTCGGGATTGAAGCCGCTACCTTGAAGTTGGCAATAACAGAGGTCCCAATTGAAAAGACCCTCGAATTTACGGGCGTAAGAAAGTATTTTCTTGTATCGCGAAAGCACGCACGATTCTTTCATGGGCAAGCGTTTGCTTGTATTAAAGCTGTCTGTAAGATGCTTTAGAGTCGGCACGCTCACTAAATCGAAGATGGAAGTTCTGCCGTCCGCCTCATTCTCAGCGCTTTCGCCCAACTCCTGGCCTGCGTAAAGCATAAAGGATGCATTGTTGAAAAGAGCACCGAAAGTCAGGGCGGCATAAGCTTTTTGAGGAGAGCCTGCGAAGGCGCTGCTTGCTATGCGTTGTTCATCATGATTCTCCAAGAAATTAAGCATATTGCCCTGCAAACCGCCTAATTCCTGCCAATTGAAGCTAAGCTCGCGAGCGCTTCGACCGCCACATATAACATCCCGCACAATATCATAAAAACCCGATTTATCATATAAATAATCGAAGCCGAGTTCGCGTATGAACTTGTAGTAATTGGACTTTTCGTAGGCCTCTCCGATAAATATAAAAGAGGGGTAAGCCTTTTTAACAGAGCTTATAAGCCATTTCAAGAATTCCTGGGGCACAAGCTCCACCATATCACATCTGAAGCCGTCCACGCCCAGCGAAGCCCAAAAGAGGGCGATTTCAAGCATTATATCCCAAGTCTCCCTCTTGGAAAAATCTATCTTAAGTGTATCCTCCCAATCATAATCGAAATAGTCGTGGACAGGGATATTCTTGCAGTCGGGAGAAACATGGTTTGGAACATAGTCTATTATGACTTTAAGGCCGGCTTTGTGGCTGCGCTCAAGGAGCTCTTTGAACTCCTCCATCCTGCGCTCAGGCTCATCTGCCAAATAAGGATTTACATCGTAATAATCCACAATAGAGTAGGGGGAGCCGATATTTCCTTTAACATAGGGCTTGCCTGTGGAATGACGGATAACTCCGGTATACCAAACGGCACCCGCGCCAAGCGAGCGTAAATGCTTAAAGGCGGGAGCCTGCCAGTCGGAGAATTTACCTTTTCCCCACAGGCGGGGGAGAACCTGATAGATTATCATCTGCGACGGAATTCGGAAAGTATGACAGCGGTGGCCGAAGCCACATTGAGAGATTCTGCACCGGCGCCTTTGGCAAAAGAGGGGATTGTAAGACGCTGCGACACCACGTCCGCAACTTCGGGAGATATGCCATCGGCCTCATTCCCCATAATGATAAGGCCTTTTTTCGGAAGCTCGCATTCGTAGATGTTTTCGCCTTGAAGAAAGGTCCCGAACACCTGCATCCCTGATGAAGCAAAGCTTTTGCAAAGCTCAGGCAAGTTACAGTAGTTCAGTCTTTTACGGAATATAGTACCCATGCTTGCCTGAATCACCTTGGGATTATAGACTTCAACCGTATCGGGGGATGCATAGATGCGTTCTACTGCGAACCAGTCTGCTATGCGCATGATGGTGCCTAAATTCCCAGGGTCGCGTATGGAATCGAGGGCAAGGCAAAGTCCTTCCGGCTTTTCAATAGCTTCGAGAGGTGGTTTTTTCACTACAGCCAATATGGGTGAAGGAGTGCTGAGACTGCTGATACGCGCCATCACGGCATCGCCCTCATCTTCGCGCCGCACAATTTTTACTATTTCAAAGCCCGATGAGAGCGCCTCCTGCACCATCTTTTCTCCTTCAACGACAAAAAGCCCCAAGGTGTCTCTGAATTTTTTCTCCCTAAGGCTTTTTATCTTTTTTATTTCGTTATTGGTTAGCATGCAGGCCTGCTGTAGCTATTCCCAATTGAGAATTTTGCGAAAATCGTAGTCTTCCGGATTGCTTACGAACTCACGGGCATCATCGTAATACGGAGGAGTAATGAAATGACAGATATATCTGTAATAGTTCTGAGCCACACCGCCCATTATATTCACCCT
>JAAZIW010000080.1 GCA_012800665.1 Rikenellaceae bacterium | reverse complement strand
ATCCGGCCAATAACACTCTGCTTAGCGCAAGCATTGTTGCGCCTACCGCAGAAGCGGCAGACGCATACGCCACATATTGCATGGTGATAGGTTTGGAGGCCTCGCAACAATTCATTGCTTCCCGTCCCGACCTCGAAGGATGCCTGATTTTCTCCAACCCTGACGGCAGCATGTCCGAATGGCGCAGCGAAGGCTTTAACTTGCTACAACAATAGAAACACTGTCACCGCCTGCCGGCACATCTTATTTTTCAGCTCTAAATCGCTTATTCCCAACGGGTTGCGAGTTAATTTGCAAATTCATCAAGGCGACATAATTACTTACAATCCGTACATCTGCTGCGTACGATTCAGCGTATTCTTACCTACCGTATAGGCATAACATGCAACAGGCATAAAATGCAGAGTAACACTATCCATCTCCTTATCAGCTGTCAATGTTTCTGTCGTCACAATAGCTTCTCTTAGTTTGTTCTTAGATAAAAACCATAATAGCGAAGTCAATTCTCCAGGATGCTCCACATATCTGTCACTCCACTTGATTTCCACGCCCCACTGCGGCTTCTGACGAGCGACATCCATGCCTACAATATCCACTTCTCCTTGCTCTCTATTGTTCATTCGCCAGTTTGCATAAGATATATCTACGCCTTGTCTGGGAATCCACTGTGCAAAAACAGCCGTCTCCACCAGATCACCTATCTCATCATCTGTAACACGAATAGGCTGAAACAGAGCACACCTAAGCGAAGGGTTAGTCAAATAAATCTTAAAACTCACCTCTCTCTGATATTTCTTGGCTGTATCATCAGTCCTGTGTATAACTTTTATAAGGAAAGCGGCCTCCAAATATTCAATATACTTCCTTAGTAGGTCTTTCCGCACTCCGGATTCCTTCGACATTGTCTCATAAGAAAACTGACAACCCGAATGGTACGCAATCATAGTAAAAAGCGAGTTCAACTCCTGTACGTCTTGTATACCATACAAGCTGGGTAAATCTCTCAAAAGTACCTTATCAATAATGTCATGCCGAATGAACTGCCCTGGATTCTCTCGAATCTTCTCGTTAAATACCACTTCGGGATAACCACCATAGTTTATATAATCAACAAATAAATTGTTTAGTTTATCCACATCTACTGTACCATAGTAGTCCGACAATCCTCCCCCCCAAGCCATTTGTTTCGGAATCATTAATTGCTCATAACCTTTCAGATGTATATACTCATGAAAAGTCAATGGGGGGAGATTAAAGTCGGTAAATCTGCCGGCACCACTTTCATCACTTAGTTTTTTCAACTGAGCTGCAGCTGATCCACTGGCAACAAACTTCACATTTTTGTATGTATCTACAAGCGACTTCAGGCTAACCTCCCATTCCTTCAAATATTGAATCTCGTCGTAGAAAACATAAAACTCCTCCATCTTATCCATCGATTTGGCTAATGTCTGCTTTGACAGGTTGAACAGGTGTTCCAGATCTATCTTATTATAGATAGGAGTCTCTACCGAAATATAAATGATATTTTGCGCATTCACCCCCTCATCTATCAGTCGCTGAATCGTATGATACAGCATTACCGTCTTACCAACACGTCTTGGCCCCATCAAGATAACGGCCCTCTTCAAAGCCAGGTCAGATACTAATGGATAAAAAATATCCATATATAATCTTGGAGTCATTTTCTTATAAAATGATGGTATTTCTCCTTCAGTCCACCATGGATTATCAATTCTTAATCTACCGATAATCTGACGCTCTAACAATTCTGTATATTCCATATCGAAGTAAAATACAATGGTTGTTTATATGCAAAAATTGCAATTTTATTGCAAATAAGCAAATAATATTAGTCTTATTTTCACAAAAACATGCAAAATAAGAGAATTTGACTAAAAATTATTGCTTATTTACAAAGAGAATTTCTTTATTCCATTCTAAGCGGACCGCATCGAAGGCGAGTAGCCACGAGGAAAAAGCTAAAAACTTATTCTATGCCGAGGAAGGTGACTCCGGGGATTTCCTCGAAGAGTTTGCTGAGCGTAGCAACGTAGTTCTCTTGGCGGATTTTAACATCCACTATTATCTTGTAAAGATTGGGCTCCGGCTTAACGCCTTTAGTTGACGGACTTAGTTCCTCTTCTGGCAGCTTCCCAAAATCGCCTTCCGGGGAAACAAAACCATTTTCTTCCGTCCTCATAATGGAATAGTAGGAAACATGAATCTTGCGTGACCTGAAAGATTTTATCACCTCGAGGATAACTGCTTTGGAAGGGGCGGCGAATGTTACAGTGACAGGCCTCTCTCCGAATTGCGGAAGCAGGAAGTGAGTAACCTCCAACACTACAATCACTAACAGGGTGGTCACGGCCGAGAGTATAAACATGCCTCCGCCGCAACCGAGACCGATTGCCGCCGTTACCCAAAGGCCTGCGGCGGTAGTAAGCCCGCGAACGGAATTCTTTTGGAAGATAATGATGCCGGCGCCTATGAAGCCGATACCGGTAACCACTTGGGCGGCAACGCGGGAGACATCGAAACGGAACGCTTCCACTTCCCTGAAACCATATTGGGATATAATCATAAAGAGGGCTGAGCCGAGAGCCACTAAAAAGTGGGTGCGCAGGCCGGCCTCTTTTAAACGGCACTCACGCTCGAAGCCGATAACACCTCCGAGCAAACCTGCT
>JAAZIW010000079.1 GCA_012800665.1 Rikenellaceae bacterium | reverse complement strand
GTTTCATTATCGAACTTATATTTAAAGGTATAAGGCAATTCCGCAGGAGCCTCAGTCTCCCATCCATTCACGCCGAATATACCCATACCGAGTTTAAGGGCCTTTGCTCTGCCTATCTTTATATCGCGTATCTCCACCCAGGATTCAGCGGCATTGAAAGTGCCTGTGCCTGCATAGAGGTGTGCGGCCTGCTCATCAGGATTTTCTGCACCGGTGTGGGCATATGGGTTGCTTTCAGGACCCTTCCATAGCTCGTTCACATATTTCAGATAACCGGTTGCGCTTCCCTGCTTATAGGTCCAGCGAATATCCACTGCTGAGCCGGCGGCATAAGTTACTCCCTCAACTCCGGTACCCATCATATTTGTGAGACTCCAATCTTCCACCTTCTGCTTGTTCTGGCTCTGTCCCTGCCAGCTTTCATAATAAATCGGCTGTCTGTCTTCGAGTCCGTTGTCCTCTATCTTCGCCAACGCCATATTGATTACCGGCGTGGCAATTCCTTCGAAGTAACCATAAACGGTTACAACGTGACCGGAAAGAGCGGGCACACCGAGATTGGCGTCGGGAGCCAGGATATTGATGCTTATAAGATTGGGAGCGACAACAAATTTGCCGTCAGCACCATAAGAACCAAGCTTCAGATTGTTTTGAGTAAGCAGGCCCTGAGCCATAAAATACTCGGAAGATGTGGGAGCATAACTGTCAATCTCTATTACCTCTACCGGCTCCGGATATGTCATCACTCCGGCTTCCTTGACAGTAATTTCATCCACATTGGAGAGGACCGGAATTGTATTTTCCGTATCCTTGTCACCTTTGACACTAACCTTGTCCCCCACCTTGATTCCCGTGGTGTCGCAATATGCGTAAATGTTGGAAGTACCGTCTGTAAGCACCACGCCTGCACCCGTACGCGCAGCAACCTGGGCGTCCGGCACTATCACCACGGCATCGTCATCCATTGCAACTACCTGGCTGACGCTTGAATTAGGAATGTCGCGGTATTTGTCGCCCTCTTGCAGTACCACCATCGGTGATTCGCTGGCATCGGTGCCGCCTTTGAAAACGATTGTGTACTTCCGGTTGTTGTCAAGAGCTCCATCGCGAATATTGTCGGTAACGGATATGGTAACATCAGTAGTACCTGTGCCTGTTGTGGGGCTGACAGAGAGCCATGTCGGTAAGGATTTGGCATCCTTTACAAGCCAGCCGCCATCTGCATACACGGTAATTATTTGAGGATCAGCATTCTGCCCGGCAAAAGTCAGCTGGGAAGCGCTCACGATCACGGCCTTGGAAAGGCTTTGCTCTTCTTTCTTGCATGATGTAAAAGAGAAAGCAGCAAGAGTAAGAAGCGCCATTAAAATTTTAATTATGTTTTTCATATTCTATCTTTTTAGAATTTCCTTAAAAATCCAAACCGTCATCCCAATTCGGATTCTGGGTAAGATTACGGTTAAGCAACCTTTCGTTGGAAGGAATCGGGAACAGATAATCTCTTGTTTCATCGAAGACATGAGTTATGGTGAAGGGCACGATATTTCCCTTAGTGCCTTCGGTGAGTTTAACCTGATGCTTGATGGGATTGCCTCCCGGGTCGTTCTCGCTATAGAGATAATAATCGGCCACGCCATCTCCCGAAAGGTCTACATCCCCCTCTGCCGCCACATAAAAGCCTTCCATCGCCTGGGCGATGCAACTTCCCTCCTTCCAGCGCATCAAGTCGTTCCAGCGGAAATCGCCTTCGGCCATGAGTTCCACTGTGCGCTCGCGGCGGATTTCGAGGATGATGCCCTTATTGGCGCCTGAAACATTGCTATATCCATAATCGGGATGGGAAAGATACCAATCCGGGTCGGCATTGGCCGCGGCAAGGGAAAGATGAGGCATACCTACGCGGTCACGCAGGAGATTGATGCTCTCATCAAGCATTGCCTGAGTAAGGTCTCCCAATTCCGCATGAGCCTCTGCATAATTAAGCAGAACTTCTCCATAGCGATAGATGGGCAGGTCGTTGTAGGATTTGTCTGTGGGGTCCACAGCGGCATTCGCCGAGGCAGTACCGAAGTCCATCACGAACTTATGTGGATAGTAACCGCTATAAGCACGGGTGAGCCAGGGATATGATACATCCTTTGCGGCGCCGGTACTGACTCTTTTATAGCCGGGGGTAACAATGGTCTGGGCAAGGCGCGGATCGCGTCCCGAAACCTGATCTATGAAACCCTTGGTCTGCCATAAAGCCTCGGAAGTAAAGCGAGTGCCGTCCGCTTTCAAATACATATCCACAGCTTTTTTAGAAAGCATATAACTGCCGTTCTGGCTGAAATTGAAAGTGCGGTCGTGTACAAGCTGAAGGCTGGTGTTGTAGTCCACCGCCAATATGTATTCGTCCTTGCTGGCTTCGGGCTGTCTGAAAAGCGTTCCGTAGTCGGAATTCGGATTGCCGGTAGTAAAGAGTTTATACATATTGCCGTCCATTATCTCCTTTGCCGCATTTGCTGCAAGACCCAGATAATAAGCAGGCGTCTTGGCATCGGCCGGCAGGGTCTGCAGGAAAACATCACCTGCGTGATATTTGCGGAAAGTGCCCTCATATAGGCAGAATTGTGCCTTGAGCGCAAGAGCCGCCCACTTGTTCACGCGATAGGTCGAAACCGCAGTCGGAAGATTTTCTATGGCAAAGTCCACATCCTCTATCATATGGGTGATTATCACCTCCCTGTTGTCGCGCGGATTCTGTAATTCTTCATCGGCAGAGCCGAGTTCACGGTCAATCCATGGGACATCCCCGAATCTCTGCAACTTCTGAAAATAGAAGGCCGCACGGAAGAAACGCGCCAAAGCCGTATATTTTAATTTTACTTGTTCATCTTCACATTGGTCTATATAGCCGAGAAGAGTGTTGATTTTACGGAGTATACCCCAATTCCATCCGCCTCCTGAAGCAGGAACCTGACGGTTTGTACCTCCCCGGAGCTCGTCCGGAATGGTGGTGCCTTGGAAAAAGAGGTCGTTCTGACCATCGTATGGAGTGCTGTTGAAAATATAGCTGCTGGCGTAAAAGTTATTGGAGAACAATTGCAAATCGGTCTCTGTCTTGAAGTAATCGCCTGGAGTAAGGGAGTCGTAGGGTTGCCTGTCAAGGAAGTCGCATGAAACTGCGCCTATTGCAAGAGTTACCAGGATGAGTATATATTTTTTCATCTTTTTGTCTCCTATATTAGAAAGTTATATCTATACCGAACATATACGATTTCTGCCATGGGTAGAAACCGTTGTTGTAGGCATCTGAACGGTCGATGGCCGCTTCAGGGTCAACGAAAGCGCTGTTCTTCTTAATCGGAGACCAATACTCGAGATTCTCTCCGGAGAAGTATATCCGCACCTTTTCCAAGCCAAACTTATGAGTGAGCTTTTGAGGAATAGTATATCCGAAATTGAGGTTCTTGAGTCTCAAATATCGGATATTCTGGAGATAGCGGCTGTTCACCACTCCCAACTCGCCCCTGCTGTTTGAAGCGCGGTTCGAACCAGGCTTGGGGAAGTAGGCATCGGGATTGTCCTTGCTCCAAACATTATCTAAGAAGTTCTTCGGGAGGAAGGAGCAGTATCCGAGGGAATACGGACCCCAAAATGCAAAGTTGCCGCCGGTGGGATACCAATAGTGGTTGCCTGTTCCCTGGAAGAAGATGGAGAAATCGAAGCCTAAATAATCGGCATCCAAGGTAATACCATATTGCAAATGAGGAAGGGAATTGCCGAGAATTTTCCGGTCTCCGGGATTATTGGCGGTGTTCTCGCCGGTGGAGATTTTATGGTCCCCATCCAAATCTTCAAACCTGAGGTTACCTGCGCTCCATACTCCGTTCTGGAGATAAGTGTTCATATAGCTTTGGTCCACTCCGCCTACGGGATTGCCTTCGCCATCATATACCACTGTGGTCCAGTCTCTTGCCTCTTCATCGGTCTGAAATATGCCGCTGCAGACAAAGCCCCAGATATCGCCGAGCTTTTGTCCCTCATAATAAGTTTTCGCAAAAGCCTTTTCGGGATTGTCGAACTTGGTTATTACAGAAGAGAAATCGCTCATGCTTGCACGTATTCCATAGCCGAACGGTTTGCCGGCGACTCTAATCTGATTGCGCCATTGAAGCGACAGCTCATAGCCTCTTGTACTCAAGTCGGCGGTATTCATCCGGGGAGAATCCGCTCCGTAAACCGCCGGAAGGGCGAATCCCTCGGTAAGCATTCCTTTCGTGTTGCGGACATAGGTTTCGGCAGTGAATTGCAAACGGCTGTTGAATGCCGAGGCATCGAGTCCGACATTCCACTGCTCGGCAGTCTCCCAACTCAAGTCGGAAGCATTGGGCGCCGTCAGGTAGGAATATTTCGGAAGCGAGCTGCCGCCGAAGGAATGCTTGAGGTCCGAAAACTTAATGCTTCGGATATAGATGTAGTTGGCTACATTCTGATTGCCGAGAGTTCCTATTGAACCGCGAACTTTCAGGTTATTTACCGTATTCCTTATTGGAGAGAAGAAGGGCTCTTCGGAAATACGCCATCCCACGGAAGCCGAGGGGAAGAAGCCCCAGCGCTGTCCCGGAGCAAAGCGGGAAGTACCGTCATAACGGGCGCTGACCTCAAAAAGATAGCGGCCCTTATAGTCGTAATTGGCCCTGCCGAAGAAACCCATAAGGGCATATTCGGTCTGACCTCCGGAAACATTGTCTATTATTTCACCGGTAGTGGTGTCCGGAGCCGCAAGACCGAGGTCGTTGAGATAATCCGAAATGAGATTTTCGGCAGATGCCGAGAAAGTCTTGTAATATTGAGTTTCCATATTCCAGCCTACCGTGGCGCCAAGATGATGATGGCCGAACTCTTCGTCGTATGTAGCGAATACGTTCGCCGCCTTATATAGATAGGTGGCTACAGACTCAGTCAGCTCGTTGAGCCCCGCGCCGCTGGTATAATACGAGAGTTCATCATCGGGGTTCACCCTGTAGGCGAAATTCGTGGTACGGCTGGTGTTTCGGTTCTGACGGAACCTGTAAGTGAAGTTACCTGTAATCCAGAAACTGTCAACGGGCTTTATCACAAGCTGAGTGGTGTTGCTGAAGTCGGTGCGGTCGCGCTTATTGATATTATTGTTGTTGCCAACGATGGCATGGCGGCCGTTACCCACGCGGTAGCTCTGGTAGGGAACCGCATATACCCAAGAGCCGTCGGGATTCTTGAGGGTGTAGTTCGACAGGAAGTGGCGGGCGCCGTATGCGATAACGTTCTCCACATTGCCCACGCCCTGAAAGTCGTATCCGGAAGAATAAAACGACGTATTATTGGACATCGTAGCCCATTTGTTTATACGGAAGTCGAACTTGGCGCGGAGATTATATTTCTGAAAAACATCGGGGTTAACCTTCATTATACCGGTTTGATTGTCGTATCCGCCGGAGAGGAAATACTTCACATTCTTGTTGCCGCCTGTTACGGAAACATTGTATTGCTGCACCGGATGCCTGTCAACAAAAAGTTCGTGCCAATAGTCCGTGTTGGCGTAATATTTCCATTGCTTCTTGCCTCCGATTGTCTGCTCAACCACCCACGGACGGTCCGGATGCTCCGTCTTGTCGTTCACGCGGGCCAAGAGCTGCATCATATCATTGGCATCGTAAGAGATATACTTTGAGCCCTTGGTGGGTTCCCAGAAGAGGTTTGTGGTATACACCGACCAATAACCCCTATTTTCATAGTCTGTGCTTGTAGTTGGCTCTTCCCAGCCATATCGGGCGCTGAAGCGGACTGTGGCTTTGCCGTCATCGCGGCTCCTGCCCTGCTTGGTGGTAATAAGAATAACACCGAAGGCTGCGCGGGCGCCATAAACTGCGGCGGCAGAGGCATCCTTTATTACAGATATAGACTCTATATCGTTAGGATTCACCCTGTCGATATCTCCAACCGCACCATCCACCAAAATGAGAGGAGAAGCATCATTGATGGAGGTGACTCCCCTTATGTTTATGGAAGCCGTGCTTCCGGGGTTGCCGGAAGAGGTGGTGATATTGAGGCCAGGGACAGCTCCCTGAAGCATAAGGGTGGCGTTATGGGCCGTCCTTAAAGAAAGGTCCTCGCCCGACACTGCAGTTACAGCGCCGGTAAGATTCACTTTTTTCTGAGTACCATAGCCGATTACCACTGTTTCTTCCAGAGTCATATCACCCTCGGGAAGAATTATGTCCAAGATGGACTGGCCGGCAGGCACCGAAACTTTTTGTGTAAGATAACCGAGACAACTCACCTCGAGCGTCACAGCCCCGGTAGGGACTACGAGCTCGAAACGGCCGTCATCATCGGTAAGCGTTCCGCGCAAGGTGCCGTCAATGATGACACCCGCGGCGATAACGCCCTGCCCCTTGCTGTCAACCACCTTACCTGTAATGGTACGGTTGTTTTGAGCAAGCGCAGGCATTGTGATGCACCATATTGCAAGCAGCAATACGGAAAGTCTGGAAAGCACTTTCATAGGCGATTAGTTTTTTGTGTTAATTATATTGTTAATCTTATTTATATGTATTTATACTGAATGTTTTCGGTCTTTTCATGGTTTCGGAATACACATTCCCGAATTCGTCTGAAATCCTGAATTCGAGGGTGGAGGCGGCAGATTCCGCGGCAACCCTGAATGTGTGGCGGTTTATATTGGTAGCGAAGTTAAGTGAAGAAGAATTTTCATTTACCCGCGGGGCGACATAGCTGACAATATGAAGGGGGTCATATACATCCACCTTTGTCACATCAAGTGTATTGCCGTTTTCTGTTACGGAAATTGTCCATCGGGGATTATAATTCCAAACATTGAAGTAAACATAATTGCTTGAACTTGTACCTGTCCAATATGAAGCATATTTTGCATATCTCGATTGAGCGGTAACATCTGTGCAGTTGGGAGCCCAATTCCCTATGGAAAGGTCCATTGTATTACGGTCGTAAGTGCGGAATTGGAAATCCTTACTCTTGCCTGTAGCCTTGTACTGCCATGATATGTCCCTGCCGTCAAAGCTGACAATCTGATAGCCGCCCGGAGAGCCGTCCGTACTAATGTTAATGCCGGAATAATAACCTGTCCACCACCAAGTTCCGCATACGGCACCCGAATTATGTTCAAAAATATCACGGCCTCCCACTATGCTTTCATCCTGAGTGACATTGAAAATAATGTGGGTGTGTCCTGTGAATATATGCGCCTTGCGATTGCCTATGATGTTCAGAAACTGTGTGGTATTGGCTATGCGGGAGTTTCCGCCGTCAATTGCAAATGAAGATGTGCCTGAGGGATAAAATATCTGCGCATGTGTCGATATTACAAGCGGGGTGTCGGCCGGCACCATTGCGAGATCTTTCTGCAGCCATGAGAGTTGTTCGGGGGTAAAGTTTTTAGTGTAATTACGGCTTGTGGTGCCGTCATATTGCGAACAATCTATATCGTCGAGGACAATGAAATGCCATTTGCCTATATTATAAGAATAAAAGGTAGGGGCTACCTGACTGACATAAGCCTGTGCGGCATCGCGGTCCGAATAGGTCATATAGTTATTGTCGTGATTCCCCATTGTTTGATAGATGGGAAGCCCTTTTATACCGGAATCGAGCGTTTGAAGATATTCCGGAAAACTGAATTTATTGCTGAACCAATACAAGTCCCAGGTCATGTCGCCGAGTGTAAGACCATAAATCGGTTCTCCGCTATTAGTTCTCTGATAAGAACTCACATCTTCCATAAAATCCCTAAACTGGATTAGGTCTCTTGTTCTGTTTGCAAGGTGAATATCGCCGAACACCAGCAACTTGAACTTTTCCTGCGAGGGGGCGTTATAGAGGACAAAATCCACTCTCTCCGGTGTGGAAGCATCGTTTTTGAGCATATAGTGAAGCTTCGGCAACGCTCCCTCCGCAGGAACTTCATAGCCGCTTGGCACGGATACGAAAACATACCCGAAAGCTTTTTTGGATGCTATCTGATAATAACCGTCCTCATTGGTTTTCACAACCTCCACCCCATCTGACAAAACCACATCTGCCACTCCCTTGCCATTACACCTTACCTGCCCATATATTGTACTGGAGGCATCCGGTTCGAAATCGAGTTTGACAACTATATTGAACCAGGTCGAACCCATCTCTTTCTTTCTTTCCCCCCTCTTGACAAAAACCTTATAAAAGCCGGAGGAGGTTATTGAGGAAGGAAGACGGAAACTGATTTTTGAGGCGCTTGACGAAAGTATGGCCGCGGGGACAGATACTCCGCTGTTTTCGGAAGTCAGCAGCACAATATCCGAGACGAGCGGCGCCTGGCCGTCCTTCACAGCAAATTCCACTGTTCCTCCTACAGATACATCTACGGAGCCGGGGATTATCAGGGATACGGAAAATTCGTCTCGTGTATCGGGATCTTGTTTCCCACACGTAGCCGAAGTTAATCCCATGAACAAGATAATCAGAAGGACATATATTATATCTCTTTTCATTATATTTTACTTGTCTTGTCAAAGTTAGTAAAAAAAAATGAATAACTTGAAAAACACGTCTTATTTCTTTATATATATCCTCAAATCTTATTGCATCAAATTGCAATTTCAGCAATAATTACCCAAATTTGTAAGCTAATTAATTTCGAGATGAAAAAGATATTCCCTCTTCTTGCCATGCTGCTTATAGTATGCGCCTGCAATGACGATAAATTTATTGAGCCTTTCATAGACTCCGATGAGATGAGACTTGTGCAGAAGGGGAAAACCCTTTTCACCTATAATCCCAACACCTGCCAAATATCCTTCAACCGCGAAAAAAGACAATTCCGTGTGCAAACCGATGATATGCAGGATTTTTATATGCTCACTCTTTCCGCAATGCCTACCTCGGAAGGGCAGGAACTTACAGGTACTCTTATGTGGACCACCGGGGATGAGGTGAATGCAATAAAAAATGTCGCCTTCTCAGTAAAAAAAGTGGAAGGCGACAAAATCTGGCTTTGGACCCGCAACGGGAAAATAGGCGTTGTGGTGCGTGTATTGGATTAAAGCATGGCTTTTTCGCTCTTCCAGGGAAGGGCGCATAAAATCATTGCAAGCAAACATGCAATGGGAAACATCATCAAGGAGATATTCCACCCGGCTTGCTGTATCAGGGAGCCCATGCCTATTTTAGCAAGTACGGCATCGCCGAAAAGATAGCCGAAAAGACCCACAAAACCGGCTGCTGTGCCCGCGGCATTCTTTGGCACCAAATTCAGCGCTTGAATACCAATTAGGGCGACAGGTCCGTATATGCAGAAGCCTATTATGATAAGAGCCGCATAGATAATTGTTTTCTGAGCTTGGGGATTACCCCCTGAAAGAAAGCCCGACTGCCAATACATAAGGGCTCCGATGAGCACTATTCCCATGAAAATAACATTTGGGGGAGCGCATCTGCCCTTGAAGAATCTGCTTGAAATCCATCCGCAGGCTATGGTGCCGAAGATGCCGGCATAATTGTGCAGCGAAAAGGCGAGATTGCTTTCGGCTGCCGTCATAATGCCTTTTTCCTGCAAATAAGTGGGTGCCCAATCGCCTATGCCGTAGCGCACAAGATATACGAAGATATTGGCGAAAGCTACAGCCCAAAGGAGTTTGTTCTTGAAAATATAATCGATAAAGAGCGTCTTGATGGGAATTTTTTCAGTATCCGCCACTTTGGACTTTACCCCCGAATAATCCTTGCGCCAATCGTTTACAGAAGGAAGACCGCATGACTGCGGGGTGTCGCGAATCAGCAGCCAACAAATAAAAGCAATTGCAATGGCCACCAATGAGGGAAGAATAAATGCTCCTCTCCAACTTTGCGACTCCGGCACACCAAAACTTATGAGCATGGTCATGCCGGCTGTAGCCAAAAGACCGAGAGAGCCGCTTCCGAAGGTGTGTGATGTATTCCATACGCTCATCTTGAAAGAGCGCTCGTTTTGGCTGAACCAATGCGCCATGACACGTCCGCACGGAGGCCAACCCATACCGGACAGCCAGCCTACGAACAGCATGAGGACAAACACCACTATCATATTGAGCAGCGGACGGTCGGGGCTGAACGGGATGAAGCCGGGAGCCATCATGGTAAGTGCGCTAAGTATAAGGCCAATCACCAAGAACTTACGGGCGTCGGAACGGTCCGACACACTGCCCATTATAAACTTGCTGAAAGCATAGGCAATGCTGACAGCGCTCATCGCTATACCCACCTGAGCCTTGCTGATGAAGCCTCCGGCTATCATGCCGGGCGCCGCCAAAGAAAGGTTTTTACGAACCAAGTAATAGCCGGCATAACCTATAAAAGCGCCAAGGAACACCTTGAGCCTCATACTTTTATAGGTCCTGTCTATCTTATCTTCAGGCAGCAGGGGTTTAGCCGCGGGAGGATCTAAAAAACGAGCCATTACTTAATAACTCTTTGCAATTTGAATGAAATCCTCTGCTTTTAAGGCAGCTCCTCCGATGAGGCCGCCGTCAATATCTTTTTGAGCAAAAAGTTCCTTTGCATTTGAGGGCTTGCAACTTCCCCCATAAAGAATGGTAGTGTCTTCCGCCACAGCGGCGCCGAATTTGTCTGCAAGAGCTTTGCGAATGAAGGCATGAATTTCCTGCGCCTGGTCCGAGGTAGCGGTTTTGCCTGTACCTATGGCCCAAACAGGCTCATAAGCCACCACAATATGCTTCATGTCTTCGGCTGTAAAATTGTAAAGCACATCCTTGATTTGAGCGCCGACAACCTCGAAATGCTTGCCCGCCTCGCGCTCCTCGAGATTCTCTCCTACACAAAGAATCACCCCAAGACCTGCGCCAAGGGCGAGCTTGAGTTTTTCCACCAATTTTGCATCGGTTTCACCGTAATATTGCCTGCGCTCGGAGTGGCCGAGTATCACCCATTTGCAAGAGACACTCTTAAGCATGTCTGCCGATACCTCTCCTGTGTATGCTCCTGAGGCATGGTCGGCGCAATTCTGGGCGGCAAGTTCCACCTTGGATGTTTTAAGCAAGTCCGCTATGCTTGCCAAATGGGTGAACGGAGCGGCGACTATAAGGTCTACAGATGAAGGCGTTTCCGCCGATTTGGCTGCTACAGCCTTTGCAAGTTCGATTCCTTCGGGAAGAGTTGTGTTCATTTTCCAATTCCCTGCTACTATTTTCTTACGCATATTTATAGGTTTTTGGTTTGCATGAATTGCAAATTTAGTAATAATTGACCAAATTTGTAAGCTAAAAGGTTTAAGGATGAAAAATTTTGTAAAAGAGTTGGAGTGGAGGGGGATGATTAAAGACATTACCCCAGGAACGGAAGAGGAATTGATGAAGGGTTCCGCCTCCGCCTATGTGGGAATAGACCCCACCGCAGACTCGCTTCATATAGGGCATCTCGTGAGTATAATGATACTCAAGCACTTTCAGGCATGCGGTCACAAGCCCTACTGTCTAGTAGGAGGAGCAACAGGCATGATAGGAGACCCCAGCATGAAAAACCAGGAACGCAATCTTTTGGACGAGGCCACTCTATCATATAACATTAAAGCCATTAAGGCACAACTCAGCAAATTGCTCGACTTCGATTCCGATGCTCTCAATAAAGCGGAGTTGGTGAACAATTATGACTGGATGAAAGATTATACTTTCATTAATTTCGCCCGCGATATAGGCAAACTCATCACCGTGAATTACATGATGAGCAAAGACTCGGTTAAAAAACGCCTCAGCCGCGACTCCACCGAAGGCATGTCTTTCACCGAATTCAGCTACCAGCTTCTTCAAGGATATGACTTCCTATATCTCTACAAACACGAAGGGGTAAAACTTCAACTCGGCGGCGCCGACCAATGGGGGAATATCACCACCGGTGTAGAAATGATACGAAAGGCATTAGACGGTCAGGCCTTCGCCCTTACCTGCCCTCTCATCACCAAGGCGGACGGCAGCAAATTCGGCAAAACCGAAAAAGGCAATGTCTGGCTCGACCCCTCACGCACCAGCCCGTATCAGTTCTACCAATTCTGGCTTAACGTTGGAGATGAAGATGCCGAAAAATATATAAAAATCTTCACTCTTCTTGACCGACCAACCATAGAAGCGGCAATAGAAGAGCACAGGACCGACCCCGGCAGACGCAGCCTTCAAAGGCTTTTGGCGAAGGAAGTTACCGTTATGATTCACGGAGAGGAAGAATACGACAAGGCCGTATCCGCCTCGCAGATGTTGTTCGGCAAAAGCACTTCGGAGGATTTGCGCAAACTTGATGAGCGCACTCTATTGGATGTCTTTGATGGGGTCCCGACCTTTGAGGTAAGCGCTTACAAACTCCCCTGCGGCATCTTAGACTTTCTTGCTGTGGAAACAGCCATCTACGCCTCCAAAGGCGAGGCTCGCAGAGCCATTCAAGGAAACGGATTCAGTCTGAACAAAGACAAATTCGCAGACCCTAACGGCGAGGTGAAGCCATCCGATGTAGTGGACGGCAAATACATCCTCTGCCAAAAAGGTAAAAAAGATTATTATCTTGTAATTGTAAAACAATAAACAATGGGCACAAAACCACCTTCCACCAGACAACTCAAGGTTGCACGCGAAATTCAGCGCGAACTGGCCGAAATAATACGCGGAAAAGGCATGAGCTTTTTCAGCGGAGCATTGCTCACTGTAAGCGAAGTTCGCATAAGCCCCGATTTATCTATTGCAAGGGTATTCGTAAGCGTTTTTCCATCGGAAAAGGCAGAAGAGGTTATGGGCATTCTCTCGGACAATACCCGTATGCTCCGCGGCGAACTCGGACGTAAAATAGGCAGTCAAATGCGGATTGTTCCCGAACTGAACTTCCTATTGGATTCTTCTCTCGACTACGCCCAGCACATAGAGGATATACTCAAAAAGTGAGACTCGGCTTCCGCATAGCCTGGAGGTATCTCTTTGCACATAAATCACATAATGTAATAAATGTGATTTCGTTTATCAGCGCCCTTGGCATGGCCATAGGCACAGCGGCGTTGGTGCTTATACTCAGCATTTACAACGGCTTCAACGGCATAATAGAAGACAATCTAAGCGATGTCGATGCCGACTTGTTAGTGCGAAGGGCAGATGGCAAGCGTTTCGTTCCCTCCGGAGAGGGCTTTGATGCTCTTTTCGACTCCCCTCAACTTGCTTCCGTGAGTTCGGTGCTCACCGGCAATGTTTTTTTGATGCACGAGGGCAAGCAGGCAATCGCAAAGGCAAAGGGAGTGGATTTTGTTTTTGAGGAGGAAAGCGACATAAGCAGACATGTGATTGCCGGCGAATGGAGTCTGCATCAGGGAGATATGCCGCTCGCCGCAGTAGGGACGGAGCTTGCGAACAAACTCGGCGTTAATCCCCGTTTCATATCGCGTCTTAATGTTTATTACCCTTCTACGGACGGCAACTTTTCTGTCGCAAATCCTTTAGCTTCGCTCAAAAGGGAGTCGCTGCGGGTAGGGAGTGTTTTGAGCATAAATGCAGAGATAGATGCCGGCCTGCTGATTCTGCCCATAGAAACTCTCTCAAAACTGTTGGGGACTGATGAAGAAGAGGTGTCAGGAGTGGAACTGAGGTTTAAAGAGGAGCTTTCGGGAAGAGAGCAAAAGCGATTCATCCGCTCCGCCACCGCTATGCTTGGACCATCTTTTAAGATTTTGGACAGATATCAGCAAAACTCCGCCTTATATAAGATGATGCGCTACGAAAAGGCCGCTATTTGGCTGATATTAATATTTATTGTGCTGATTGTAGCGCTGAACATCTTCGCTTCTCTGTCGATGCTGATAATAGAGAAGAAAGATGATATCGCCACCCTGAGGGCGATGGGGGCGGATGATGGTCTGATTAAAAAGATTTTTGTATTGGAGGGATGGCTGGTGTCGCTGCTCGGCATGCTCGCAGGGCTCCTGATTGGGGTTGCGCTCGCTTTGGCGCAGCAGCATTTCGGCATAATCAAAATGCCGGGTTCTTTTCTTGTAAGCGCATATCCCGTAGTGCTTAAATTGGGAGATGTGCTGCTTGCCGCAGCGGGAGTGGCGGCAATAGGTTTACTTGTTGCCTTAGCGCCTGTCTCCGGCAGATTTTCTTTTATTAGTCAGGATTCTGTTTCTAGGCGGTAAGGCTATTGGTTACCGACAAACTATACATTTTCTTCGACAAACCTTTCTGTTCGTCATCGGCAAAACCTACGACTCTTCTGAAATATCTTCTTCGTCATCGGGGGCCGGGGCAAGGGCGGGCGGGATAATCGAATCCGGCTTGGCCAAACCCTTTCTTCCACCGGATTTTACGGCGGCTTTGGAGCGCTTGGGAGTGACGCGGAGCCTTTCCAGCTTGGCTATCTTTTTTACAACGCTTTGATTGGATTCTGTAAGCTTGCGGGTGGATTCGCGATATTCTCCACCCACTTTTTCTATGGCTTCACCCAACTTCGTATAGGTTTGCATCCAATTGCTTATGGCGGTCATCAACTCTGATGCAGTATCATAAACCTCTTCTATATTGCGTTGCTGGTCATGCTGACGCCAGGCAATCAGCACCATATTAAGCACCACGCTCAGAGACATCTGACTTACAATCAGCACCTTTTCATCCTTTGCCTTATGCCATAGCAGAGGCGCTGTCTCCTGCATAAGCTGGAATGCCCCCTCTATGGGAATAAACATTATGTTGTAGTCTATTTTCTTGCGGCCTTCGGGAATATATGATGCATAATCTTTGTCGCGAAGCTCGGTCACATGCTGCTCTATACTGCGAACATGCTCTCCTGCAAGGCGGGTCCTGTCTTCCGGCGTTACCGCTTGATTCCATGCGACAAAGGCTTTAAGACTTACTTTGGAATCCACTATCACTTCTCCTCCATCGGGATAATGCACAATCACATCGGGCAGCATGGTGCCGCCTTCATCACTTTTTATTTCATGTCCGCGGTCATCCAAAAGTACGCTCTGCACATCGAAATTCACTCCCTCTTCCAAACCGGATGCCCTCAACAGGTCTATCAGCAGCATTTCGCCGAAATCTCCCTGCACCTTGCTCTGACCTGTTATCGCATCGGCAAGAGCCTTAGCCTGATTACCCACGGATTTACTTTGGTCGGAGAGCAGCTGAATCATCTTTTCCATGCTGCTGTGATGCTTGGCGCTTTGTACATCCGACTCTTGGACGCTTTTACCGAAAGCCTCGAACTTTTCTTGTATAGGCTTCAGCAGGTCACCCACCGCTGTCTTGCTTTGCTCTTTGAAATGTTCAGAATTCTCGGCGCTCAGAGCCTTGAATTTTGAAGACATCTCCTCAAGCGATTTTTCCATTTGCTCTCTATATTGCTTGAAAGCGAGCTCCCGCTGCTCATCAATGGTCTTTTGCGCCGCTTCCCGCTGCTCATCCAGCGCTTTCTGCTTTGCTTCCCTTTCCTCATCCAGCGCTTTCTGCTTTGCGTCGCGTTCTTTGTCAAGAGCCTGTTGCCTCTCCTCGCGCTCTGCATCGAGGGCGCGCTGCCTCGCTTCCCGCTCCTCGTCCAAAACCTTTTGGGCTTTGACCTGAGCATCCATCTTCGCCTGCAATGCCGAATT
>JAAZIW010000078.1 GCA_012800665.1 Rikenellaceae bacterium | reverse complement strand
TCTGATTGATTATTTCCGCCTTGAGCTGGCCGAGTATGGCGGCATCAAGCTGCTGTTCGGTCTTGGGCTCTAAAATGGGCCAATGGTCGAAGAAGTGATTGCTTATAGGACGGATGAATTCTGCGTTTTTGCGGGTGGAAGCCTTTTGAACGGCAGCTTCATTTCTTGATTCTATATTGGCTTTGGCACGTCCGTATTCTGCATCGGTAAAGCCGTATCGGCGCATACGCTCGATTTCAGTGTAGAAATCGCGGAAGCCTCCGAGAATATTCTCCTCATTCAGGATTACAGACGCTTCAGCAACATCAATCCTTTCGTAAATGAGCTTGCCGACATAGAAACTTCCGTTAATATACGGAGCGCCAGGTTTGGAGGTGATGTCAGTGAAGCGCTCATCCATTATGCGTGCAATGATGCTTTTGACAAGGGTGTTCATTTTACCTAGCATGCCGGCATTATGTTCTTCAGGGTCCGCCTCGCTCTTCCACATTACAGAAACAGATGGGGCTGCGAGCTCCGGATCGGTGATAACACCAACAGAGGGCTCTGCATTGCCGGGGAAGGGAATATCAGGGTCGGCAGAGGGATTTTCATTCTTGGGAATGCGGCCGAAATGCTTTTTGATTGATGCTTCTATAGCGGAGGGGTTTATGTCTCCTACAACTATCACTGCCTGACGCTCAGGATAATACCAGGTGGCGTAGAAATTGTCGATGGAAGACTTCTTGAATGTTTTGAGATTTTCCTCCTGGCCGATGAGGGTGCAAGTTGCATATTTGGTGTCGCCGAACCAATAAGGCAGGCATGCCTCCATTGTGCGCCAGTCTGCGTTGCGGCGGCTGCGGCGTTCCTCTATGATTACCGGACGCTCAAGGTCGAGTTCCTCTTCTTCATTGAGTACATAGTTGGCGTATTCGCTTAGTATGAGCAGGCAGGAATCCGCCACGGACGCCCTTTCTACCGGAATGTTGTTGAGCATATATTGAGTTTCTTCGAATCCGGTGGATGCATTTATATTGCGCCCGAATTCTGCTCCTATGCTTTGGAGATAATTGAGGATGCCCTTGCCCGGGAAGCGCTCTGTGCCGTTGAAGCACATATGCTCGAGGAAGTGGGCAAGACCGTCCTGATCGGGAGTTTCAAAGATGCCTCCGGCTTTGGTGAGCAGATAAAATTCGGCTCTCTTCTCAGGCAGAGAGTTCTTGCGGATGTAATAGGTGAGTCCGTTGTCGAGTTTCCCTATCTTAACAGCAGGGTCATTCGGGAGAGGAGTCAGCATCGGGTTGTTCTGAGCGCTTAAACTCAGGCTTGCAAATGCTGATAATAAAAAGATAATTAATTTTTTCATTACAATGAATTTGAGTGTGAAATAATATTGTCTAATTTGAACATTTCCGGTAGATTTTCTAATTCGAGCCTGCGGCCGATTATAATGCCGCCGCCTTCTACCATATATAATTTAGGTGTGGAGATAACTCCGTAGAGTTTGAGATAATTGCTTTCTATTTCGGGGTCCCAAAGGTGCACCAACTTGATTTTCCGGTCACTCACTTTGAAAGTCCTTCGGAACGCTCTCCACTCTTTTTTACTTTGTCCCGTGTAAACGGCATAAAAGTTAATGGGAAGAATAACATTCTTTTCCAATACCTTAGGGAACAATTCAGCCTCCAACTTGCATTTGCCGCAGTTTACATCATAAAACCATATAAGGGCGCTTTTGCCTTTTTGAGGAATGGCCGTTTTGCTTCCGCACACTCCATATAATTCTATGGCCGGCGCCTGCATGCCCAAGAGGGAGCTTCGGTTGAAGTCAGCGAATAGCTGGGCATCCATTTCATCGAATTCGCTCCTCATGGCAACCTTGCCGCTTTTTATCCAGGAATCGTAGATGTGAATGGCGATTTCTTCCTCTCCCATCAGGGGCGACTGCTTGTAATAATCGAATAAATACAGGGCAATGTGTTGTCTTGTCAGGGAGTCCTTTGCCGAGCCTATCATATAGTCGGTTTCGGCCATTTTGCTTTCCGGACTTTCGCTCCTCATGGCTACGACATATACGTTCATGAGGCTGTCTAATTGAGTATAATTTTGTGCTTGCAGTAAACCCG
>JAAZIW010000077.1 GCA_012800665.1 Rikenellaceae bacterium | reverse complement strand
GATTCGGCAGTATTGGTTTTGCGGGCAAACTCCCATGCATATACCACCTCATCCACCTCAACTATAGCAAGGCCGTTCTTAAAGCTGCCTGCGCTGTTGAATATGAAAGATATGGCCAAACTGCCGTCTTCGGCTATATAACCCATGCGTTTATTCCTGCGTACAGCGGCAAGTCCCTCCGAGAAGGCTTCGCCGCCATCATATATTGGTTCTACGCGCACTTCGCCGTTTGTCTTTATATATCCGTATTTATAAGCCTTTCGGACTAATGCAAAACCATTGGTGAAAGGCTCAGCCGAATCGTAGGTCTCGGGAACCACCACCATGCCTTTATCGTTTATATAGCCGTATTTGCTTCCTTTAAGAGCAGGAGCAATGCCTTCGCTGAAAGAACCGATATTGTTATATATGCAAGGGAAGATGGGGGCGTTCTGCTTGTTAATGAGACCGAACAAACCGCCTTGAGCAACCACCGCAACACTATTTTGAAAATCAGACACATAATCGTAGACCACGGGAACTACAATTATTCCGGAAGTATTTATGAATCCCATACGGCCGCTTATGCCTACCGCCGCCATTCCTTCCACAAAATCGCGGAAAGTGCTGAAGTCAAAAGGAGCCACTACAGAACCGTAATTGTTTATCAAGCCCCACTTATCCCCCTTCTTTGCCCATGCCACGCCTTCGTTGAAAGGACGGATATCATCATAGACACAGGGCACAAGCCGTTGCCCTCTTGCATTTACTACTCCGCATTTGGGGACGGAAAGCTGCCAACTTGTAATGCTGGTATCGACACGGGCTTTTTCGGAAATTGTCATAACTACTGCAAATCCCTCTGAAAAATCGCTTGCATCCTCGAACTCAAACGGAAGCAGCTGCTCGCCTTGGCGGCTTATAAGCCCCCATTTGCCATTCTTTTTAACAAAAGTTGCGGGAAGATTATCCTGGAAGCTCTTTACCTCCTCGTATTCGGTAGGAATCACCATCTCACCGGAAGAATCTATAAAACCTATTTTGCCATCCAATTGAACGGCAGCGAGGCCTGCAGAAAAGTCCTCCACCTTTTCATAGATTAAAGGAACGAGAACTTTGCCGTCAGCGCCCACAAAACCATATTTGCTATCAGAGCAGGCGGCGGCCTTATTCTCTTTGAATGGGTTTAAGGCGGAATAATTGCAATTTACAACATATTCGCCCTTTTTATTGATTACTCCATATTTGCCATTCAGCTTTACAAGCGCAAGACCGCTTTGGAAGTCTCCGGCCTCATCATATTCGCATGCAAGCAAAAGCTTGCCGTTCATATCTATAAAACCGAATTTGCCGTCCAATTTTACGAGCGCAAGGCCCTCGGAATAATCGGAGATTTGGGAATAAATTGCCGGAGCGACGAACTCTCCCCTCCTGTTGATAACTCCCCATTTGCTATCGGCAAAACAAATGTTGCCTGCAAGGAAAATAAGGCCGGCCAGAAAAATTATTTTTTTCATAGTTCGAATTGAATTATTATTCAACAAATTTAACAAATGCTTTGGATTATACAAAAAAAGAGCTCGCAACCTTGTTGCGGGCTCTTACCTGCCTTGATGAAAGAAAACTTACTTCTTTCTGGCCTTATAGCGCTGATAGAACATATCAACTCGGCCGGCTGTATCAATAATTTTGGTTTTGCCGGTATAGAACGGATGAGATGTGTTTGAAATCTCAACCTTTACGAGGGGGTATTCAACACCATCCACAACAAGCGTCTCCTTGGTGGGAGCGCAGGAACGGGTGATGAAAACATCTTCGTTTGACATATCCTTGAAAGCTACAAGACGGTAGGTTTCGGGATGGATTCCTTTTTTCATTTATTTTTAATTTTTAAAAGAATTTTGTAGTGGGTAGGAGAATCGAACTCCTATTGCGAGATTGAGAATCTCGAGTACTAACCGTTATACGAACCCACCATTTTTTGGACTGCAAAGATAGGTATTTTTATTTATACGACAAATATTTTTCGCCATTTTAGTATATTTGCAACATGAAAACTACAACTAAAGTCATCATTTGGGTCATCGTGCTTGCAATCCTTGCCTTGGGCGTCTGGTTTGGCGTACGCTTCTATTTTGTATGGGGCACCGGCGTCAGGGCCGGAAACCTCAATCAAGTAGTGTATAAAGGCTGGATTTGGAAGACTTACGAAGGACGCATCATCATGCCCGGCTTCAAAAGGGAGAAAACCAAAGAAGGCAGCGGCCTGCAAAGCAACGAGTTCAATTTCTCGGTAGATAAAGATGCCGTAGGCTATCGCGCAAACGGCTCCACATTTTCCATAGCCGATTCGCTTTCACGCTGCAGCGGCAAAAACGTGCAGTTGAAATACCGAGAATATCGCGGCGCACTCCCCTGGAGGGGTATGCAGCGTTACATAGTATATGATATTCTCTCCGTTTCCAATCCTTTAGGAACAAGCACAATACCTTTTGAAAACAATTAATCCATGAAAAGATATATACTTGCAGCGTCAGCCTTACTGGCGCTCGCTGTTTGCGTCAATGCGCAAAGAGTTCTCCCTGCATCCAACCCGAACGGAAAACTTCTCAGCATGCAGGAGGCTGTTTTCAACCGCGATATTTATCCTCAGGGCAAGGCTTTCCATTGGGAAAATGAACATACTTTGGCAGAAGGGCCCGCAAAGCATAAGAAGTCCGAATATAAGTTGCCCGAAAGCGAAGAGGACGGCATTGTGTACGGTAAAATCTATTCGCGCAACGAATTCGGAATAACAACAGGAGTTTTTCCATCCAATTCCGGCGGGCTTCTCGCCGTAGTCCGAAAAGATGAAAGGGCTGTATCGGAGTTCCCCCTGCTGGATATCAGTACGCGCACCGGCTCTCTTGTAAAGCTCCGCTATCCGATGAACGGCATGGATTCCGAAAAGCTGAGCCTCTGTGTCTGCGATACTCTCGGCAACATCCTTAGTGAAATAATCCCCGGTGATTTCACTTCAGAAAGGTATCTTACCGGAATCTGCTGGAGCCCTGACGACAAATATATCTTCATTCAAGTGGTGGACCGCAGCCAGCACAAAATGGCTCTCAATATGTACAAAGCATCCGACGGCGGTTTTGTGCGCACGATTCTAAGAGAGGAAAACCCCGTTTGGGTAGAGCCTCTCGACCCCCTCTTCTTTATAAAAGACACTTATTCATTCCTTTACAGAACCGACAACCGCGACGGCTACCGCAAGCTCTACCTCTGCGATACTCTTGGCACTGTCCGCCTTCTTACCAAGGCGGATGCCGATGTTTCCTATGTAGGAAATGACGGCAAATATGTTTATTATACTTCAGCTGAAGTCTCCCCTGTCGAAAATCATCTTTTCCGGATACGTATAAGGAATGCTTCCAATGTGCGCAAAGCTGTTTTCGGCAAGCCCGAAAGGCTTACTTTTGAGCCGGGATGGCATAATGTAAGGCTCAGCCCCGACTGCACGCAATTCTTGGATACTTGGAGCTATCTCGACACCCCCAGGGTTATTGCACAAAAAGACATTAAATCCGGCTCCTCAAAAGTGCTTTATGAGGCTCCGGACCCGCTTGAAGATTTTGCCCGCGTAGAGATGGAATTCGGCACCGTGCCTTCGGCAGATGGAGCGTTTGAAAATTACTACCGCCTCTACAAACCCCTCAATTTCGATCCTTCAAAAAAGTATCCCCTGCTTTTATATGTTTATGGAGGTCCTCACAGTCAAATGGTTAAAGATTCCTGGTTGGGCGGAGTGCGTATGTGGGAAATGCTGATGGCACAGCGCGGTTACATTGTTTATGTGCAGGACAATCGAGGCACTCAAAACCGGGGAGCCGCCTACGAAAAGGCGATAAACCGCGAATTAGGGCAGGTCGAAATGGCCGACCAGATGGTAGGAATAAGACGCTTGATGGAGCAGCCTTGGGTGGATTGCGAGAGAATAGGAGTCTGCGGGTGGAGCTATGGCGGATATATGACCATCGGCCTGATGACAAATTTTCCCGAAATATTCAAGGTGGGTGTGGCCGGAGGGCCGGTAATAGATTGGAAATGGTACGAGATAATGTATGGTGAGCGCTATATGGATACTGAGGAAACAAATCCGGAAGGCTTCAGCAAGGTGTCGCTGCTCGGGAGGGCGAAAGACCTCAAAGGGAAGCTTCTCATCTGCCAGGGGGCTGTTGACAATACCGTTGTATGGCAGCACAGCCTGAATTTTGTGCAGAATTGCATAGAAGAGGGCGTACAGCTCGACTACTTCCCCTATCCGCTCAGCGAGCACAATATCGCAGGCGAATGGCGCATCCACCTCTATCAAAAAACTACCGATTACTTTGATGACTGGTTGTAATTATAGTTGAGCACAGACGACTGCTTCATTCTCGCTTCATGGTAAAGCATTTTAGGCCCTTTTTGACCGCCCCCTACCATCATAATCCTTTGTCACCCATACTTTCCGTCTCTTGGTCAAGCATAAAATCGAGCGTAAAATGTAACTCTCTGACTATCATCGAAATCCTTAAAGAAGAGTATGAAATTTGGTGTGAACCCCAAAAGTTGGACGATTTATTATTAATAATTACTTTGGTAAAGAGTTCGGTATTGCACCGGACTTTTTCCGTTTAATTTCATTTTTATACGTTTATGGTTGTAGTAGTGGATATAG
>JAAZIW010000076.1 GCA_012800665.1 Rikenellaceae bacterium | reverse complement strand
ATCAAGGTAAAAGCCGCATCTGCCGAACCTCCGCCCAAACCAGCTCCCACGGGCGAACATTTCTCTAAAGAAATATGCACCGAGTCTATATCGAAATCTTCCCTTAGCAGCCTCCAAGCATCTGCACAAATATCTTTAGCAGGCTCCCAACCGCTATATTCGGAGCCGAATATGCTAATCTCAAAATTCGGAGCCGGAACTATCTCCAAACAATCGGAATAGCCGTAATAGGGCAGGAAAACCGTTTCTATATTGTGATAACCGTCCGGCCGCATGCCAAGTACATGCAAGCCCAAATTCAGTTTCACGTTCGGATATAACCTCATAAGCGATTTATTAGTGCCTTGCGTTTTTCTTCGGGAAGACGGTTTAAAATAGGAGAGAGGAAGGATAGAATCTGCAGGCGGACGGCTTCTTCTTCGAGAATGCCCCTGCTTTGCATATAAAAACGCTCATCTGCGTTGAGATAACCTACCGTGGAGCCGTGCGAACACTCTACATCATCGGTATATATCTCCAATTCCGGATGACTTTCCGATACAGCCCCTTCACTTAACAATAGACTATGGCTTTCTTGATAGGCTTTTGTTTTTCCTGCATCCGGGGCCACATAAATAAGACCGTTGAAATTGGCTCTCCCGTTTTTGCCCACAATGCTCTTGAAAAGCTGGCGCGAGACTGCACCGCCCACTTTGTGGCGCACCTGAACATTAAAGGTCTGCCGCTCGCCGAGGGCGCAGAAAGACAAGCCCGCCATGTCGAGTTTCACCCCGGGGCGAAGAAGGTCTATGCGGAAATTTATATCTCCGCTATAGCCTGGCGGGCATACTATGGTAAGGTGCAACTCATCATTGTCCTCCAAAGTCACTCGCCGAGGGATTTCATCTATGCCTGCTATGTAGAGCTTATTCATTTATGCTGTCGTAGCCTTCGTTTTCTATCTTATCCACAATTTCGAAACCGCCTGTGGCTATTATGCGGCCGTCCCTGAGCACATGCACCACATCGGGCTTGATAAGTTCCAGCAAGCGCTTGTAGTGAGTGATTATCAATGTCGATTTTTCGGTGCTGCGAAGGGCATTCACGCCATCAGCGACTATTTTGAGTGCATCCACATCAAGTCCGCTGTCTGTCTCGTCGAGTATGCTGAGGGTGGGGTCAAGCATGGCCATCTGAAAAATTTCACTGCGCTTTTTCTCGCCGCCGGAGAAGCCTACATTCACTTCCCTCTTGGCAAAATCGGGGCGCATCTTCAAAAGAGCCATCTTTTCTTTCATAAGTTTTAAAAACTCCCCCGGCGTTAATTCATCCTTGCCGGCAGCCTTGAGCTTGGAATTGACGGCAGCCTTCATAAGCGCGGTGATGCTTACTCCCGGAATCTCGATGGGATATTGGAAACTCATAAAAATACCGGCCCAGGCCCTTTCCTCCGGCTTCATCTCCAAAAGATTCGTGCCTTTATAGATTATTGAGCCTGAAAACACCTGATAATCGGGGCGGCCTGTAAGCACTGCGCCCAGCGTGCTTTTGCCTGCAGCGTTGGGGCCCATAATGGCGTGGACCTCTCCGGCGGCTATGCTGAGATTCAAGTCTTTGAGTATTTCCTTGCCGGCAATTCCTGCAGTAAGGTTTTTAATTTCAAGTAATGGTGTCATCCTATTGAGCCTTCGAGATTTACAGATAATAATTTTTGAGCCTCCACCGCAAATTCCATAGGCAGACGCGAGAGCACCTCTTTGGCGTAACCGTTGACTATAATACCGGTGGCTTCTTCGGAACTGAGTCCTCTTTGATTGCAGTAGAAAAGCTGGTCCTCACTGATTTTTGAAGTGCTTGCCTCGTGTTCCACTATAGCCGACGGGCAGCTGCTTTTTATGAACGGAAAGGTGTGTGCGCCGCATTTGCCGCCAATCAGCAAGCTGTCGCATTCGGTGAAGTTCCTGGCATTGCGAGCCCCCGGAAGCATGCGCACCATACCGCGATAAGAGTTTTCGCTATGGCCTGCGCTGATTCCTTTGGAAATTATGCGGGAGCGGGTATTGGCGCCTATATGTATCATTTTTGTGCCGGTATCCGCCTGTTGGTAATGATTGGTAAGAGCCACGGAGTAGAATTCGCTAGTGGAATTATCGCCCTTCAAGATGGTGGAGGGATATTTCCATGTAATTGCGGAGCCTGTCTCCACCTGGGTCCAGCTAAGATGGGCCCCTTCTTTGCAAATGCCTCTTTTGGTGACAAGATTGAATATGCCTCCTTTTCCTTCGGCATCACCGGGATACCAGTTCTGCACGGTGGAATAGCGCACCCTGGCATCTTTTTCCACAATAATCTCCACCACCGCTGCATGAAGTTGATTTTCGTCTCGCATAGGGGCCGTGCAGCCTTCCATATAATTTACGCTCGAGCCTTCATCGGCGATAATGAGTGTGCGCTCGAACTGTCCTGTGCCGGCGGCATTGATGCGGAAATAACTGCTTAAATCCATAGGGCATTTCACCCCTTTGGGTATGTAGCAAAACGAGCCATCTGAGAAAACCGCAGAATTGAGAGCTGCATAGAAATTGTCATTATTGGGGACTACGCTGGCAAGATATTTACGCACCAATTCTGGATGATTCTGCACCGCCTCGCCGAAACTGCAAAAAATTATCCCTTTTTCAGCCAAGGTTTTGCGGAAGGTGGTGCTTACCGACACGGAGTCGAAAACGGCATCCACTGCAACCCCTTCGGTACTATGTTCTTCTCCATCAAGACCGATGGTTTCAAAATTTTTGGGTTTAACGCCGGCAAGAATTTCGCGCTCGCGTACCGGAATGCCCAATTTTTCGAAGGTTTCCTCAAGAGCGGGGTCTATATGGTCTGGCCTTTCTTCATCTCTGATGGGCGCGGCATAATAAATTATGTCTTGGAAATCTATGTCGGGCAGACGGCTGAGATGGCCCCATTTGGGAGCGGTCATCTTCTGCCATTTCCGGAACGAATCCAAACGGAAATCGAGCAGCCATTGAGGCTCGTTCTTTTTTGCAGAGATTATCCGGATTAT
>JAAZIW010000075.1 GCA_012800665.1 Rikenellaceae bacterium | reverse complement strand
GTATCATTTTCGGGCATAGGCTCGCCCCAACTGCACAAACGGAAGTCGAGGGCGCTGGATTCGCTTATCTCCAATATTTCCGCCTTTCCCATAATACAATGGGGAATGCCGGTGGGGATATGGAAATAATCTCCGGCCTTTATGCTTGCGGAATTCATAAGGGCATCCGCTTCTCCTGAAGTGCAGGCATCGATAAAATCGGTCGTTTCCACATATTTTCTAAGCCCCAGCAAAAGGCGCGTGCCGCTTTCAGCTTTGCAAACATACCAAAGCTTTTCTTTGCCGAGAGAGTCATAGCGCTGACGGGCAATCTCGTCATCAGCACTTACCATAAGCGGCATCTTTCCGTTAACGCTAAGGTTTTTTATTTGAAAAGGGAATTGCTGCCCGAAGCTGTCGAAAACATCGTCTCCCACTATGCGGTCGAGGTAGGTTTCCATTATCTCGCCCATACTGTTTCCTGCCAGCCAACCGTCACGTACGGGGGTATCTCTCCAACCGAGGTCGGCAAGCCGCCAGATTTCTTTTCCCCATTGGAATTCATCTTCGATAGAGATGAGCCTGAAAGGATACAGCTTCTTTTCTTCTTCCATTATTTTTTATATCTTTATAGCGCTAAGATAACGCTTTTTATCAAATGAAAGGAATTTACATTTTTTTGGCAGATGGTTTTGAGGACATAGAGGCCCTCGCTACCAATGACATACTTCGCAGAGCCGCTTTGCGCTGCGAATTGATTGGCGTACAGGAAGAACCATTCGTATCTTCCTCCCATAAAGTTACCATCAGCGTAGATGACTGCCTGCCCTTCCTGGCAGACACAGACCATAGCGGTACGACGGAAAAAGATGTTCTCATCTTTCCGGGTGGCATGCCCGGGTCAAAAAAGCTTGGAGAGAATAAGGCTTTAATCAAACTCATGCAAGACCATTACGATGCCGGAGGCACTGTAGCAGCCATTTGTGCGGCTCCCGGCCTTGTACTAAGCCAACTCAAAGGGATAAAAGGAGCCACTGTTACCTGTTACGATGGTTTTGAGCATAAACTCACTGAGGCCGGAGCTGTTTTCGAGCCTCGCGCCGCCATTACCAGCGGACGCATTATTACAGGACGCAGTCCGGGCCATGCACTTTCTTTTGCATTTGAAATCCTTAAAAAGGTTTGTCCCGAAAAATTGGAAGAAGTTAAAGAAAATTTATTCTTGAAGACTCTTTAAGTTCTCATGGACCAGAGAATAGATAAATATCTGTGGTGCATACGGGTATTTAAAACCAGATCCGAAGCCGCAGAGGCTTGTCAGGGGAATAAGGTGCAAGTTAACGGCAATAATTCCAAGCCTTCGAAGCTCGTCAAGCCCGGAGATAAAATAACTGTACGTAAAGGCCCCGCCCAACTCAGTTATCGAGTTAAGTTGGGGTTGAATAATCGTGTTGGCGCTGCCCTGGTAAGCAATTATGTCGAAAACATAACTCCCGAAAGCGAACTCGCCAAGCTCCATGCTCCGACAGAAACGTTTTTTGTGCGCCGCGATAAAGGCAGCGGCAGGCCCACTAAAAAAGAGCGCCGAATTTTAGAAGAGCTGTGGGATAATATTTAGATTAGTAGCGCCTGTTGTTCGAAAGGGAAATATAATAGAATAGCGTGGCCAGCGAGCCCAAAGCAGCAATCACATAAGTATATGCCGCCCATTTGAGGGCATCCTTTGCCATTGGAAGAGTCTCGTAAGTGGCAATGCCGCTTTGTTCAAGCCAGGCGATGGCCCTTCTGCTGGCATTTATCTCCACCGGCAGCGTAACTATACTGAAAAATGTAGTAATTGCAAAGAGAGCAATACCGATATCAAGAAGAATAGGCATTGTTTCTATGAGTAGAACGCCCAGCAACAGCACCCACGATACTGTCCTGTTGGCGAAACTTACTACAGGAACAAGGGCGGTACGGAGTTTCAGAGGTCCGTAACCTTGAGCATGCTGGATGCAGTGGCCGGTTTCGTGTGCGGCAATCGCTGCGGCAGCTATATTTCGTTGGTTAAAGACGCTTTGAGACAGATTGATACTGTGCTCTTGCGGGTTGTAATGGTCTGTAAGTTGACCGTTTATAGCCATTACCTTGACGTCGTCAATGTCGTTGTCCTGCATCATACGCTCGACAATCTCAGCTCCGCTCAGCGAAATGCCGACTTTGGAATATTTTTCGAAACGATTGGTGAGTACTTTCTGGATAATGAAAGAAAGCAGCATCACTCCGAATACTATAAAGTAAATAATCATATCACAATAAAATAATTAGTCCCTTACCACTATCCGCTCTATGCGGCGCGGTATAGATGTAAATATTTCGTAAGGAATTGTGCCCAAGATGTCAGCCAATTCCGTTACTTTGGGTTCCTTCCCGAAGATTGTAACAGTATCTCCCACTTTGCAGTCGATTCCTGTAACATCGAGCATACACATATCCATACAAATATTGCCTATAGTAGGGGCGCGGTGCCCGTTTACGCAGAAGCTGACTTTTCCTTTGCCCAAATGGCGGTTGATTCCGTCGGCATAGCCGCAGGGGATAGTAGCAATCGTCGTGCCATTATTTGAGGGAAGCCCCAAGCGTCCGTAGCCTATTGTGCCGTCTGAAGGAAGCAGCTGCTTGATTTGCAGCACTTTGACTTTAAAAGATGCAACCGGTTCAAGATGCGCTGACGGCCGGGAGGATATTCCATAAATACCTATACCCAAGCGGACCATATCGAATTGATATTGCGGAAAACGCTCTATGCCGGAGCTGTTGAGGATATGCCACATGGTCTTGTATCCCAAAGCATTATCTAAAGCGGTGGCGTTTTGAATGAACATCTTTATTTGCCCGAGCGTAAATTCATCCTGCTCGGGGTCTTCGGCAGCTGCAAGATGCGAGAAGCAGGAAAGCACGCTCACATAGGGGCAGTCTTTAAGATATTCGAAAAGTTCCGGCAGTTCGCTGCTCATAAAGCCTAAGCGGTGCATGCCGGTATCTAATTTTATATGTATGGGAAAGCCCTGCAAGTCCTTGGCTTTAAGCACCTCCACCAAAGCTTTTAAAGTAGACAGGTTGGGGATGGAAGGCTCCATACGGTAAGAAATTATTTCTTCGAAGAAGTCTGTTCCCGAGGTGAGCACCATAATCGGCAGGGAGATACCGGCTTTACGGAGCTCCATGCCTTCAATCGGCAGGGCGACAGCCAAGTAATCAGCTCCGGCCAGTTGCATCATCCCGGCAAATTCCACGGCTCCATGCCCGTACGCATTGGCTTTCACCAGAACCAGCAATTTGGTTTCCGGCTCCATCAACGAACGGAAATATCTGTAGTTTGCCCGTGCCGCAGGCAGACTCAGTTCCAAGCGTGAAAAATCGTCATTTCCCATTCAAATACGTAAAGATGTTGCAAATATGCAAATTTACATAATTCTGCGGATTTATTGCACGGGAACAAGCGTATCGGGCATCACATACCAGAGATAACCCTCTACTTCTTCATAGTCCATTTCGCGGTACAAACGCATGTAAGTGCGCACCTGCGCCTCATATTTTTTATCCGGAGCCCCGAATTTATAATCTATTATTTTTGCCTTCCGTCCGCTTATCACAACTTTATCGGGGCGGTATTCATTGCCGTGCGAGTCGAAAATCGGGACCTCATTATAGCCGCTGCCATCGAAGAATTCTTCCCGTGAACGGATTCTCTCGAACAAAAGCGCTTGTGCATCTTGTGCCTGCCCGGAGTCCAACCGTCCGTCAAGCAAGGCCTTTTTTATTGCCCCTTCAAGATCTGACAGGCTTTTTACATCTGCCATAATGTCGTGCAGCACCACTCCGCTGCGGCGCGGGGAATCCTCTTTTACGCTGACTCCGTCTTCTCCGAAGAAATCCAGAGCATCTTCCGAGGCTTTAAGCCTTCCAGCCAAATCTATACTCACATATTCAGCCTCAAAATTTTCCTCTCCCTTACCCTCCTTGCGCTCAAGACGGGAAAAATCATACATGCTTCCAAAACTTTTTTCGCTGAATCCTCCGCAGAAATTATAGAGAATGTCCGACAGGTTCTTGTGCTCGATTACCTTTCCATCTTTAATTCTGCCTTTCGCCGGATTGTCGGCGATTATATGCAGACAGCATTTCGCACGGGTAAGAGCCACATAAAAAACGTTTAAATTATCCACCACCTGCATCTTGCGCTCATCTTCATAGGCTTTTGCAAAAAGGGTGTCGCGGCTTTTTTCGCTGAGGTTTACCGAATATATGCCTGAAACCGCAGAATCGAAAGGTGAATTATCGGCATCCAGCCAGCACCATTTTTTGGAAGGTTTGTAAATATTCACCTTTTCGGCAAAGGGGAAGATGAGGTAGGGGAATTCCAAGCCCTTGGCTTTATGTATAGTGAGGATGTTTATGGCATCCGAGTTTTCCGGAGAGTTTATAGAGCGTTCTTTTTCTTTCCAATTTTCAAGGAAGTAGCGGAGATTTCCGCCGCCGGCATCTGCCTGGCGTTCGCGCAGCTCGTCCATAAAGCTTTGGATGAAGAGGGTTTCGTTTTCAAAGGCTTCCGGATAAAGGACTTGCATTTGCCTCAGCAACTCTTCGCAAAGGTCGGTGAGAGAGTGATAATTGCTTGGGATATTTACTTTTGTATCCTTTACGATAAATTTGTTGATATCATCAGAGGGATTTTCTATGCAGCTGAGAAGACTAACCAGACGGCGGACTATAAAGGAAGCATCCACTTTGAGAGAGTCGTTCGACACTACCGGATATCCGCGTTCTATAAGTTCTTCCGCTATTGCCGAGCCGTCGGCATTGTTGCGTACGAGTACGGCTATATCGGAGAAACGCGCATTTGCGGCAAGAGCCGTTTCGATTGAATCCACCACCCTTCCAATCTCATCATCCTTGTCGCAGAAAGACACCTGAACACAGCCACCTTGCACATCTTTGCTCTTAACATTTTGCTTCACATCGGAATAAAGTGTCCCAAGACCCAACTGCTCAGCCGCAAACTCGAAGAAGCCGTTATTAAAATCCACTACTTCTTTGCAACTGCGGTAATTGTCCTGCTTTGTCTCAACCTTGGCATCGGGGAATTCCTCTTCCACCTTTTCGCTCAAAAGCTTCCAGTCGGAATCTCTCCATCTGTAGATGCTTT